>JAUNJW010000176.1 GCA_030533035.1 Erysipelotrichaceae bacterium | reverse complement strand
GCCGCCCATGGAAAGTCCTGCCAGGAAAGTGTGCTCACGGTCTGTATAAACCGGGAATGTCCGTTCGATGAAATCCGGAAGTTCTTCGGAAATGAATGTTCCGTATAAATCGCCTGATTTTGTGGAATCGACATAGAACTTGTTGTCGCCTGAAGGCATGACAACACAGAGGTTGTATGTGTCTGCCAGGGACTGAACGGTTGTGCCTGAGATCCAGTCCGTATAATTGCCCAGAATTCCATGAAGCAGATACAGAACAGGGAACTTCGCCGGCGCTGCCAGCTGTCCCAGGTTGGTTCTTTTGTCAGTCGGGATAATGACATTGACTGTAGCGGTTCTCATTAAGCTGTTTGAATAAAAGTTGACTTCCATCTGTGCCATATCAGTTTTCCTCCTGTCTGAGCCACTCTTCAGCTGAAGCGGCTGTATTGGCAAGATATTTTATGACTTCCGCCGGATAGTCACCGGCAGCTGTTTCATTGGTCACCATCACGGCGGAACATCCGTCCGTGACTGCGTTGAAGATATCCGATACCTCCGCCCTTGTCGGAATAGGTGAATGAATCATGGAATAAAGCATCTGGGTCACAACCAGGAATGGTTTGTTTTCCCGCAGGCAGATTTTCTCAATCTGTTTCTGTGCATATGGCAGCTGCCATAATGGCATGTCATTTCCCAGGTCACCCCTGGCAATGACGATCATATCCGCGTATTTCACGATCTCCTCCAGAGCGGCAATGCCTTCCCGGGATTCAATCTTGGCAAAGATGCGGATGTCCTCACAGCCGTTTTCATCCAGAATCCTGCGGATTGTTTTCAGCTGATCACCCGAAGTCACAAACGGCTGCATCAATGCGGTGACCCCATATTTCTTCGCGTCATGAATATTGACCAGATCCATTTCCGTCAATACCGGACCATGGATGTCCTTATCTGTAATCTTGATGGACTTCTTTGAAGAAACTGTTCCGCCGCGGAGAACTGTACATATAAGTTCGTCCTCTGTTTTCTTTTCCGCTTTCAGTTCTATCTTTCCGTCATCAATCAGAATCAGGTCGCCTTCTTCAGCCGCAGAGAACACATTCTTTTCGATATGAATCGTGTTTTCTTTTTCTGCGCAGGTCAGAATGACAGTTTCATTTTCCCTGATCTCATACGGATGGCTGATTTTACCGATCCGCAGTTCAGGCCCCTGCATGTCAATCAGCAGCTCTGCCTTCTTTCCGGCCCTCTCTGCGGCAAGATGAAATTTGCCGATCATTTCCGCGCTGTCCTGAAGTGAACTGTGGGAAAGGTTCAGCCGCATGCCGCTCATGCCGTTATTGAACATTGTTTCAAGGATTTCAGGATCCGCGCAGGCAGGTCCCAGTGTTCCGAATATTTCCACTCTGGATTCCATGGAATAATCATATCATTTCCGCACTGAACGGCGAATGATCAAAGACGTAAAAAAAAGCAGGGTTGTGATTACCCTGCTCAGTGGTTCTTGACATTCAGACGGTTGAGAGCCTTCTGAAGTGCGATCTCTGCACGCTGCAGATCATAGTTCGGATTGTTGGAGCCGATGCGTCTTTCAGCTCTTGCCTTTGCGGCTTCTGCTCTTTCGGCATCGATGTCTCTCTTGTTTTCGATGGCATCCGTCATGATCTCTGCCCGGTTGTCACGGAAATAGAAGAGGCCGCCGGCAACGGCATATTCCTCTCTCTGACCGTTTTCCTCAGTGGTCATCCTGCCGATCTTCAGCATTGTGACAAGCGGCATATGATCAGGGAGTATTCCCCGCTGGCCGTCTGTCGTGTCAATGTTGACAATCGGCGTATCCATTTCCCTGTACAGACCTTCCGGAGTCACAACACGGCAATGGATCAGTTTCATTTCAGTGACTCAGCCTTCTTGACGACGTCTTCGATTGTACCGACGCTGAGGAAGGCGGCTTCAGGAAGATCATCATACTTGCCGTCGAGAATTTCGCGGAAGCTTCTGACTGTTTCCTGAACCGGTACATAAATACCCGGGATACCGGAGAACTGTTCCGCAACCGCGAACGGCTGGGACAGGAAGTTACGGATACGTCTTGCCCGGAAGACTGTCTTCTTGTCGTCTTCACCAAGTTCTTCCATACCGAGGATTGCGATGATGTCCTGGAGTTCTCTGTATCTCTGCAGAATCTGCTGGACTTCTCTGGCAACCTGGTAGTGTTCTTCGCCGATGACCAGCGGATCCAGCATACGGGATGAGGATCCCAGCGGGTCAACTGCCGGGTAGATACCCAGGGCAGCGATGGAACGGTCAAGGACAAGTCTTGCGTCCAGATGGGAGAAGGTTGTCGCCGGAGCCGGGTCGGTCAGGTCGTCGGCAGGAACATAGATTGCCTGGACGGAAGTGATCGAACCTTCGTCTGTGGATGTGATTCTCTCCTGGAGCTGGCCCATTTCAGTCGCCAGTGTCGGCTGATAGCCGACGGCGGAAGGCATACGGCCGAGAAGCGCGGAGACTTCGGAACCTGCCTGGGTGAAACGGAAGATGTTGTCAATGAACAGAAGAACGTCCTGATGATCGACATCACGGAAGTATTCAGCCATTGTCAGTGCTGAGAGGGCAACTCTCATTCTGGCGCCGGGTGATTCGTTCATCTGGCCATATGTCAGGACGGTGTTCTTAAGAACGCCGGAGTCCTTCATTTCGTGGTACATGTCATTGCCTTCACGGGTTCTTTCGCCGACACCCGCGACGACGGAACGGCCGCCGTGCTCAATGGCAATGTTGTGAATCAGTTCCTGCATCAGAACGGTTTTGCCGACACCGGCGCCGCCGAACAGACCGATCTTACCGCCCTTGGAATACGGACACAGAAGGTCGATGACCTTGATGCCTGTTTCCAGGATTTCGCTGGTTGTCTGCTGCTGGGCAAAAGTAGGTGCCTCTCTGTGGATCGGCATATACTTCGCTGCCTTGACTTCTCCCAGTCCGTCAATCGGTTCACCCAGAACGTTGAACATTCTGCCGAGAACCTCATCACCGACAGGAACAGCGATCGGAGAGCCTGTATCTTCACAGTCCATTCCCCTGACAAGACCGTCAGTGGAACTCATGGCGATACAGCGGACAATGTCATCGCCGATATGCTGGGCAACTTCAGCGGTCATTGAGCTTCCGTCTGTTCCTTTTCTGATTTTGATCGCATTCTTGATGGAAGGTAAATGATCCGGTTCGAACCTGATGTCAATAACCGGTCCGATGACCTGTACAATTTTTCCAATTTCGCTCATACATTACCTTCTTTCTTATACAGCCGCGGAACCGCCGACAATTTCGGTGATTTCCTGCGTAATATTCGCCTGTCTTACCTTGTTATATTCAAGCAGCAGACTCTGGCTCAGTTCATCTGCGTTATCGGTCGCGGTCTTCATGGCAACTCTGCGGCTGCCCTGTTCCGCTGTGGTGGATTCCATCCAGTCCGCGAATGCGACATTGTCGATCATCATCGGGATCAGCTGATTCAGGATTGTTTCAGGATCCGGTTCGAACAATGTTTCGATATGTTCTCCTTCTTCCGACTTTGCCAGCTCTTCCTTCATGGCTTCGGTAGGAGCGATGTTGCAGGGAAGAAGAATGTCGATATCTGAACGGAATGTCATTGTGTTGACAAATCTTGTATAGATAAGCTGCAGGCAGCTGATCTCTCCTTTTTCATAGAGATCAACACCTTTTCTGACAGCTTCCTTGATGCTGAGGAAGGTCGCCTTGTCACTGGACATCGGCTCTTCATTGATCAGGTTGAATCCTTCTTCCTTCAGCTGCCTCGTCAGGGCTGTGCCGATCAGGAAGCAGGGATCTTCGGGATTCAGATTCTCCCTGGCGAATTTCATGACATTGGCATTGTAGCCGCCGCACAGACCCAGATCGGAACAGAAGATGATCGTCATCTTTGTGTTTCCGTGGACCGGTTTCGTGAATCTGCTTTCAACACCCGGGTTTTTGGCGACAATCTCGTCACAGGTATCCTGCAGGCGCTGGGCATACTCACGGTTGCATTCCATCTTGTAACGCTGCTTGAGCAGCTTCGCATTGGCGATCATCTCCATCGCCTTTGTGATCTTGCGGGTGGAATTGACCGACTTGATGCGGGTTCTCAGTTCCTGAGATGACTGGGCCATATTACTTCACTCCTTTAACCAGAGTGTACTGTTCAAGCGCCTTGTTTATGCCTTCCTTCATTTTGGCAATGAGTTCTTCATTCAGAACGCCCTTTTCCTCAATTTCAGCGCATACAGCCGGGAACTCGTTGTGGAGAATCCGGTGCATGGTCTTTTCAAATGAGGAGACTTCCTCAATCGGGATGTTATCAAAGAAGCCGAACTTGGCCGCGAACAGGGAAAGAACCTGGTCGGTCATTGACATCGGCTGATACTGCGGCTGCTTCAGGAGTTCCGTCAGCATTCCGCCGTGATCAAGGATCTTCTTTGTGGAGGCATCCAGGTCTGAACCGAACTGGGCGAATGTCAGCATTTCGTGATACTGGGCCAGATCGAGTTTCAGTGAGGATGATACTGTCTTCATTGCCTTGGTCTGGGCATTGGAGCCGACTCTTGAAACGGAGAGACCGGAGTCAACCGCCGGACGGACGCCGCCGGCAAACAGGTCTGTCTGCAGGAAGATCTGGCCGTCTGTAATGGAAATGACATTGGTCGGGATATAGGCGGAGATATCGCCTGCCTGTGTTTCAATAATCGGTAGCGCGGTCAAAGAACCGCCGC
>JAUNJW010000175.1 GCA_030533035.1 Erysipelotrichaceae bacterium | reverse complement strand
TTCAGTTCTTCCTTTTTGCCTGCTTTCTCTGTGCCGTTATAGATCACATGGAATCTTGGCATGGGAAGTATCATTCTTTTTGATCCAAACACGTTGATCTCATGGGCAGCGACATATTTTTCCATGGTTGCCCGGCAGTAACCGAACATCCGGTACGGGATATTCGGATTCGGTGTGCTCTGGTGCTCATAGAAGGAAAGATTCCAGGAGCTGACAAGTACTGAGACGTCATTTCTCATGTTCATGTATACAGCGTTTTCCAGGGTAACCAGTTCGAGATCATCGGGATCCGTGTAATCCGTGCCTTCCAGTGAATTGTAGAGATTCAGCGCCCAGTCTTTATGATCCGGCCTTGTGAAAATGTAGCGGAACAGTCTGTCTTTGACTGTCCTGTACACCTTCGGTAATTCTTCTGAAGTAAATGAATCTGTGAAATTAGTTTTCTGTTCTTTCATGAAATGTCCTCCTGCAGTCTTATTCACCTCAGGAATCAGAAACCCGCAAAAAAGCCGGCTGATTTATGCCGGCTGCTGTATAGTTTTTTAATTTCAGAAGAGAATGTCTTTCATGCAGACCATCGGTTTCATATGGTCATAATCCCAGCTGTGGCGGGCGTCGCCGCGGCAGAACCGTTTATGGACGCAGTTTCTGCATGTTTCACTTTCTTCCGCAATATTGCGGCGGAAGATTTCAAAGCGGTGATTCCAGACATCCGTGAAGCTGTCCGTAAACACATTGCCCTGGATAGTTTCCTTTCTTCTTTCAATATCCAGGCAGGCGCCGATATCGCCGTTTGCCATGATGGAGGCTGTGTGGACACCGGCATTGCACTGCCAGTACCAGTCCCTGACTTCCGCTTCATAGTCAGTTCCCAGCCAGTGGGAACAGCCGTAGCAGAGCGGATATCCCTGCTGTCTTTTTTCCTTAATGAAATCAAACAGACGGATATAGTCTTCCTTTGTGCACATCAGCTCAGGCCTCTGCAGTGCCCTGCCGATCGGTTCGAGATTGATCACGCGCCAGGAATCGATGTCGAGCTGATCCATGATATTGAAGAGTTCATCCAGCTGGTCAATGTTTCTGTGGTTGATGACTGTCGTCACCTGGATGGCGTCAAAGCCGCCTTCATCGATGAGATTCTGGATTCCTTCCATGGCCCGGCGGTATCCGCCCTTCATGCCTCTAAGTTCATCGTGTGTTTCTTCCAGGCCGTCAATGGAGACGGAGATTGTCCTCATGCCGGCTTCTTTCAGTCTGCGGGCGGTTTCTTTTGTGATCAGCGTCGCGTTGCTGGTCATGCCCCACTTGTAGCCGAGTTCCTTTGCCATGGTCATGATTTCAAAGAAATCTTTCCGCAGCAGAGGCTCGCCGCCGGTGATGCACAGAAGGATTCTGGAAATGTCGAAGTTTTCCCGGACTTCCTTCAGGATTCTTTCGTAGTCAGAAACAGACAGTTTTTCATCCCCGGTATATTCACAGGAGGATCCGCAGTGAAAACAGTGTTCATTGCAGCGGAGTGTCAGTTCGAGAAACAGATGCCTGAGATCCGGCTTTTTATACAGTGTGTTCAGCGTATAATCCGCCAGGATCTCCAGATGTTCTTCCTTGAGTTGACGAAGTGTCTTCATAGGCAGTTCTTACTTCTTAACGTCCGGCGGTCCGTAGAGCGGATCGGCGACATTGCCGCCGGGGCCGAACTCGGGAGCTGTACTGGCTTCAGCTGCCGGTTCCTCATCCTCTTCGGCAGGAGGTCCGTAAACATCTTCGGGAACATTTTCTTCCGGATCCATGGTTTCTGCTTCGGGCGGCCCGTAAACCGCAACCGGAACGTTTTCCTCAGGATCGAGCGTTTCGGTGGGCGGCGGTCCGTAGACGTCGCCGTTGATATTGTCCTGCGGGGAAACGCAGCCGGTAAGGGCAAACGAGGCAATCAGGCCTGCCGCAGTGCTTTTCAGTATTCTTCTTTTTTTCATATGCGTCTCTCTTTCACAGTCATGGATGACTGCTCTGTCAGCTTCATTATACAGGAAAACCGCCGGGACTTTCCCGGCGGCTGTCATTCTTAATATTTTGGCCTGTTCAGATGATCGGGATGCCTTCCCGGTCAAAGAGAAGCCTGATTTCACGGTTGACCTGCCGCTGTACCCGGCGGTAGTCTTCCTCCCGGCACTCGGTAAGCAGCGTGATCTTGAAGGAATCCTTGCCGATGGACTCGACACCCTTGTATACAGGACCGGAGATAATCTTCTTTACCTTGTTCCGGATTTCCGGCAGTTCTCTTTCGAGGATTTCCTCAAGCTTGTTGAGATCATAGGTGGATGAAATGTTCAGGGTCATCGCGTACCAGGAATTGAACCTTGTGGTGTTGATAACATTCCTGACGTCACGGTTGTTTATGGTCTTGATGTTGTCGCCCATGCCCATGATCTTGGTGGAGCGCACGCCGATCTCCTGCACCTTTCCGCGGTAGCCGTCGATTTCAACGATGTCGCCGACCTGGTAGTCACCCTCAAAGACAATGGTGATGCCGGCGATGACGTCCGCCACCAGATCACGTGAACCGATGGAAACAGCCAGTGACAGCAGTCCCATTGTGGTTAACAGGGCGCTGGTGTCGATGCCGAAATTGGCGAAGCTGTAGAACAGCAGCGTGAACACTGCGATATATTCCAGCAGGCTGTACAGCAGCCTGAGGATTGTTTCACCCTTGGTGTCAAGCCATGAGCATGCCAGCCGGATGAGCACCCGGATCAGCAGAAGCGCCAGTGATACTGCCGCCGCCAGCAGGAGATTGGCACAGAGCGCCAGGACATTGAAGCCTTTTTCCCAGGACCCTGCCAGCAGATATGTTATCAGCATATCCTGGCGTCCGTTGTTGTACCATACAAGACCCATCACCAGCGCAAGGAAGAGGAACAGAATGCACTGGGCCGTGATCTTTGTCTTGTTTTCCGGCAGAAGATCCCGCCAGGCGTCCAGGGAGATTTCGCTGCGTCTGGAAGGATCGCGCGATCTCTTGATCCGTCCGTCGGCGGTAATCACCTCGACGCTTGAGCCCCTGACAGCTTCAGTGCCGACGACAGCCAGCCGGTCAAAGGTTTCCTTGTTATAGCCCGATAAAAGCCACAGGGCCAGCAGGACGAAGGAGCCGAAGCCAAGCGCCGTTGCCAGGAGCGCGAATGACATGGATGTGTCATTCAGTGTCTCCTTTGCGCTGCCGCAGTAATGCAGTCTGCCGTCAATCAGGCGGCTGGCGCCGTTGTACTCGCTGCCGAACAGAGTGAACATGCACATGTCGCTTTCCCTCAGCGCGCTTTCCTTAAGACCTGCCGTTTCCAGATCTACACCCCTGAAATAACCGCCGGTGCTGTTTTCAATTGCTGTCTTTTCGGCGTTCAGGCTGAAGATCATACTGCCGTCATAGGAAGCGGCGTTCATCAGCCGCAGTTCATCCTCGGCCGGATCCTCGGGCGTGACACTGCCGGCGTCAAGGCTCAGCAGCAGAACCCCGTAGCCGTCTGTCTCAGGCAGCTTCATCCGCCAGCCTACAAGACTGGTCTCTGCCGCCAGGATGATATCCGGCGCCGGTTCGGTGATGACATATTCAAGTCCTTTGTTAATCCGTCTGAATGTATACAGCGGATCGTTTTCATCCGCGCCGAGCGTGAAGTTGATATAGTCGCCGCTGCAGGCGGTCTCGTTTCCGTTTTCATCAAAGACCATGATATATTCGGCCCCGATGTCGGCGGCCATTGTCGCCAGCCGCACATGGTCAATCAGCTGCGGATAAACCGAAAGCATCTCAGCCGTCTTGCGGGCATAGTAGAGAACCCATTCCCTGTCTTCCTCACCTGCTGTGGTGTCCGTGATGGTCATTGCCTTGATGGAATTCTCATAGTCAAAAAGCATCTGGGCCGATTCTGTCGACTCCTGGTACAGGGTTCCGGCCGTTCTGACAAACAGCGAAGCGATAAACAGCAGGATCAGGCAGAAGCCGCCTGCCGCCGCTGTCCGCCGGCGGATAGCGCCGGGATTGTAGCGGATTGTCTGCGGCTTGGTCAGGATATGGAAGTAGACCATCCGCTCTGTTGAAATCAGCCAGACATATAAAGTCGCCAGAATCAGAAACACAATCGCACCAACGACGAACGCTTCTGATCTCTGGGCACTCAGCATATTGTCCGTCGGATAAAACAGGATAAGGGTCTTGTCATTCTGTTCCAGCTCACGCACATGGATATGATAGCTGCGGTAGCTGTCACTGAGATAACCCGGTTCCCTGTCTCCGGCTGTTTCGGCCGCAGCCCTGATCAGCTCAGAAGAGAATTCCATCGGGTTATAGACAGACCTGTCATAGTCATCGCTGTCAACCAGGACAAACCAGCTGCCGGATACCGCCTCAATGGCAGCCAGGTGCGACGACATGGGCATATGGATGTCTGTGTAATATGTTTCTTCTTCCTTACTTGTCCATTCCAGATACCAGGTATCGGTGCAGATCTGCCGGACAGCAATGGTCACATCCTGTTTCGCACCGTCAAGGTCCATCTGAGCATCGTAAAGATCCGATTCCATTTCCGGGAATCCTTCCGGCAGCGGCAGGTCGCCCTCCCGGAATCCCACCGGCCATCTGACCGTACCGTTTTCCAGGCGGATGACAGCCGCGTCTTCGAATGTTTCCTGCCCTTCATACTGGCTGTAGTCATTGACAAACTGTCTGAGCATTGTCGTCATCAGATCCGCCGAACGGCGCAGAT
>JAUNJW010000405.1 GCA_030533035.1 Erysipelotrichaceae bacterium | reverse complement strand
ACAAAAAGCCCTTCGCTGCATACCCACAGCGAAGGGCTTTCATAATATGGATCGTTCCAGTCGCAAACCGTCATGAATGACTCTTTTATCCCTAAACCCCTTGGTACGAAGAATAAAGGGAAATCATGCAACTGTTATCAAATTGTTATCAAAAGAACCTTTGCGAAGCCGGAAAGCCTTGATTTTACTGGGTTTTTCGGCTTTCGTATCTCACTCCCACTCGATTGTTCCGGGCGGTTTTGAAGTGACGTCAAGGACAACCCTGTTGACATGCTTGACTTCATTGACAATTCTGGTCGAGATTCTGTCCAGCACATCATAGGGAATTCTTGCCCAGTCCGCGGTCATTCCATCAATGGATGTGACTGCCCTGATGACAACTGTGTAATCATATGTTCTCTGATCTCCCATGACGCCTACAGAGCGGATATTGGGAAGGCAGGTAAAGTACTGCCAGATTTCTCTCTGCAGACCCGCCTTGCGGATCTCTTCTCTTAAAATGGCGTCACTTTCACGGACAATCTCAAGTTTTTCTTCTGTGATTTCACCAAGAACACGGACACCGAGACCGGGGCCCGGGAACGGCTGTCTCCATACCATATCTTCAGGCAGGCCGAGTTCTGTTCCCAATGCTCTGACCTCATCCTTGAAGAGTCTGTTCAGAGGTTCGATCAGCTTGAAATTCATGTCCTTGGGCAGACCGCCGACATTGTGGTGTGACTTGATTGTCTGGGCAGTTTTGGTGCCGCTTTCGATGACATCGGTATATAAAGTTCCCTGGGCCAGCCATTTGATATCTGTTCCCTGCAGGAGTTTCTTAATCTCATCAGCGAATGTGTAGACAAACTCATTGCCGATGATTTTTCTTTTCTGTTCCGGATCGGAAGCGCCCTTCAGTTTTGTCAGGAATCTTTCTGAGGCGTCCACTTTGATCAGATTGAGATCCATATTGGTGGTGAAAGTTTCCATAACTGACTCCGCCTCCCCTTTTCTCAGCAGGCCATGATCGATGAACATGCAGTAAAGATTGGAGCCGATCGCCTTGTTGAGAAGCGCAGCCACGACGGAGGAATCAACACCGCCGGAGAGGCCGAGCAGAACTTTATCATCCCCTACCTTCTCGCGGATCTCCTTAACCTGCTGATCAATGAAGTCTTTCATTGACCAGTTGGCCTCAGCTTTGCAGATACGGAATACAAAATTTCTCAGCATATCCAGGCCGAACTCTGAGTTCCTGACTTCCGGATGAAACTGAACAGTATAAATCTGTTTTTCCTCATTCATGGAAGCAGCTCTGGGACATGTTTCAGAACTGGCGGTTGTCACAAAACCGGGCGCCAGTTCAGCCACCTGATCGCCATGGCTCATCCAGACTGTCTGTTTTTCAGGAAGGCCTTCAAATAACGGACAGGCTTTTGTTTCTATGACCGCCCTGCCGTATTCCTTTTTATCAGACGCCTTAACTTTACCGCCGAGCATCTCATGGCTCATCTGCATGCCGTAGCAGATGCCCAGAACCGGCAGACCGCACTCAA
>JAUNJW010000404.1 GCA_030533035.1 Erysipelotrichaceae bacterium | reverse complement strand
TGCCGATGTAGCCGCAGGTGCGTCTGGCGACGTTCATCTTGTTCTGGTCTGTATTGCCGCAGTTCGGGCAGACCCAGATCAGCTTGCGGTGCTCATCCTCTTTGATCTGGATTTCACCGTCATAGCCGCACACCTGGCAGTAATCGCTCTTGGTGTTGAGCTCGGCATACATGATTGTCCTGTAGATATGCTTCATCAGGGCAAGCACAGCCTGGATGTTGTTCTGCATGTTCGGGACTTCGACATAGGAGATCGCTCCGCCCGGGGAAAGCTTCTGGAAGCGCGCTTCCTTTGTCAGCTTGTCAAAGGCGTTGATGTCTTCCGTGACATGGATGTGGTAGGAGTTTGTGATGTAGTTCTTGTCAGTGACTCCCTCGATGATGCCGAAGCGTTCCTGCAGGCACTTGGCGAACTTGTAGGTTGTGGATTCCATCGGTGTGCCGTAAACGGAGAAGTCGATGTTTGTGGCAGCCTTCCATCTCGCGCAGGCGTCGTTCATGTACTGCATGACCTGAAGGCCGAACTTCTCGCCTTCCGGTGTTGTGTGGGAAAGGCCTGTCATGTACTTCACGCATTCGCTCAGGCCGCCATAGCCGAGGGAGATTGTGGAGTAGCCGTTATACAGCAGCGGGTCGATGACTTCGCCCTTCTGCAGTCTTGCGATGGCGCCGTGCTGCCAGAGGATCGGAGCGACGTCGCTCGGCGTGCCCTTGAGGCGGTTGTGGCGGATCATCAGCGCGTCATAGCAGAGGTCGAGTCTTTCATCGAAAATCTGCCAGAACTTTTCCATGTCCCTGCCGCTGGAGCAGGCGATATCGACCAGGTTCAGGGTGACGACGCCCTGGTTGAAACGGCCGTAGTACTTATGCTTTGAAGGATCATAGTTGCCGGCATGTTCGGGGTTGCCGAATTTTCCGGTGTCTGTGAATCTGTCCGGGGTCAGGAAGGAACGGCAGCCCATGCAGCCGTAAACATCGCCCTTGTATTCCCGCATCAGTTTTGCGGAGATGTAGTCGGGAACCATTCTCTTGGCTGTGCAGGCAGCTGCCAGCTTTGTCAGATACCAGTACTTGGAATCCTCATGGATGTTGTCTTCATCAAGAACATAGATCAGCTTCGGGAAAGCCGGAGTGATATAGACGCCCTTCTCATTCTTGACGCCGAGCATTCTCTGCTTCAGCATTTCCTCAATGATCAGCGCGAGGTCATCTCTTGTTGTGCCTTCTTCCGCTTCGTCAAGATACATGAAGACGGTGACGAACGGCGCCTGGCCGTTGGTTGTCATCAGGGTGATGATCTGGTACTGGATTGTCTGGACGCCGGTCTCGATTTCCTTGCGGACTCTCTTTTCGGCGATCAGGTTGACTCTTTCATTGTCGACGTCGATGCCGGCAGCGGCGAGTTCCTCGGCGACTGCCTTTCTGTGCTTCTGTCTGGAAACCTCAACGAACGGTGCCAGGTGAGTCAGGGAGACTGTCTGGCCGCCGTACTGGTTGGAAGCGACCTGGGCAATGATCTGGGTGGCGATATTGCAGG
>JAUNJW010000174.1:1744-4771 GCA_030533035.1 Erysipelotrichaceae bacterium | reverse complement strand
CTCATAACAAATTAAGTATACAGAAATCTTTTGTCCTGAAAGATCAGCCGAGATCCTTTCCGTCTGAGGCGATCACTTTCTTCAGCCAGTGATAGGACTTCTTGGGCACTCTCTTCATGTCGCGCAGGTCATGGTTTGTGCGGTTGACATAAACGACGCCGTACCGCTTGCGCATGTCGCCCTGCGAAGAGAGGATATCGATCAGGCCCCAGCCCAGATAGCCGAGAACTTCGACGCCGTCTTTTTCAATGGCGTCATACATTGCCTGGATATGGCGGCGGTGATAGTCAATGCGGTAGTCGTCCTGGATTTCATTGACGCCGTCCCACTCTTCATTGACGCCGATGCCGTTTTCAATCGGGAAGACCGGCAGCTGGTAGCGCTGGTAGAGCTTGTTCAGGACATCGCGGAATCCGAGCGGATCGATCTGCCAGTTCCAGTCCGTGGAGGGAATATAGGGATTGGTTCTGCCGCCGTATTCGAGCCAGTAATTCACCGGCGCGTCCGCCGGAATGTTCTCAGCGCTGATCGTCGAGGAGGCGTAATAAGAGAAGCAGAGATAATCTTCCTTATGTTCAGCCAGGATTTTCAGGTCTTCTTCTGTGAGGCCGGTTTCAATGCCATGGGTTTTTACATAATGCATGACCTCATGGCTGAAGCGTCCTTTCGCGAAGGCGTCAAGCAGGTTGTAATTGATGAACTCATCCCACTTTCTGGCCGCCAGGATGTCCTCGGGCCGGCAGGAAGCCGGATAGATTTCCGAATATGCCAGCATGCCGCCGATTTTCGCGTCGCTGTGTTCATGGAGATAATTGCAGATACGGGCATGCGACAGCATGACATTGGCAATGATCTGATAGAGCTCATCCGTCGTCTTTTCGCCATGGGTATAGCCGGCGATCCGGAAGGCCAGCGGCTGCGAGTAAAGATTCTGCTCATTGAAGGTGATCCAGTATTTTACTTTATGCGCGAACAGGTCGATCATCTTTTCGCCATAGCGGACAAAGGCGTCCTGGACACAGCGGGAGACAAAGCCGTTGTATTCCCTCGCCAGTTTCAGCGGCATGTCAAAATGATACAGGCAGATCATCGGCTCAATGCCCATTGCGATCAGATCGTCAATAAAGCGGTCATAATAGGCGATGCCCTCTTCATTGAATTCCCCGTCGCCGTCCCTGACGACACGCGACCAGGAAATCTGGAAGCGGTACATGTTCATGCCGAGATCCTTCATCAGCGCGAAGTCTTCCTTATAGTGGTGATAATTATCATTGGCGAAATGCCAGTCCGAACGGTTTTCACCCGGTTCGACGATATCATAGACCGACAGCGACTTGCCGCCTTCGTTCCAGCCGCCCTCCGTCTGCATGCTTGAAACTGAATTGCCCCAGAAGAACTTCTTTTCCATAAAAAATGTGCTCCTTTTCTGTATCCTTCAGAAGTATCTTACACTTTCCTGAGAGGAAACAACAGGAGCACAGATCTGTAATTTTGTTTCTGCCCTAGCGGCGGATCATCTGGTAGCCGATGCCGATATGGGTGATGATGATGTCATTTTCCCCGGCCTGGCGCAGCTTTTTCCGCAGTGAGGTCATATAGACGCGCAGCGAGGAAATATCGCTTTCCATCTCATTGCCCCAGATTCTTGAAATGATCCAGGAATGGGTCAGCACCTTGCCGACGTTTCTGCTTAACAGCGACAGAAGCCTGTATTCGATATTGGTCAGATGGACCGGAACGTCATTGACGGATACAACATTGGCCGCATAATCCACTTTCAGCGAGCCGTTGACAAAGACCGCGCTTTCTTCTTTCTGCATGGCCAGCCAGTTCATCCTTCTCTGCGCCGCCCGGATTCTCGCCATCAGCTCATCCACCGAAAACGGCTTGGTCAGATAGTCATCGGCGCCGGCGTCCAGGGCCGTGATTTTATCGGAATCCTCGTGGCGGGCGCTGATGATGATAATCATCGCGCTTGACCAGGAGCGGACACTGCGGATGACTTCAATGCCGTCCATATCCGGCAGACCGAGATCCAGCAGGATCAGCTGCGGGTTCAGCGAAGAGGCGGCGGCGATTGCCTGGGCGCCGCTGGTCGCCTTCATATATTCACAGCCATGTATTTTCAGTGTGGTCGCGATCAGGTTGGAAACAGAGCTGTCATCTTCCACAATCAGAATCCGGATATCATTCATAAACAATCTCCTTTGCCTGCAGATAAATACTGAACTCTGCACCTTTGGGCTGCCTGTCGGTCACTTCAATGACGGAATGGTGGGCCTTCATGATCATCTGGCACAGATTCAGTCCGATGCCCATGCTGCGGCTGCTGTCAGAGCCTTCCCTGCGGCCGGTCCAGAACAGGTCGAAGATATGCTCCCTGTCCTCTTCGGGAATTCCGCTGCCTTCATCGCCGACAGAGATTCTGACTTTGCCGTCACTGACGCCGGCACTGATATAAACAGACGAACCGGGCGGTGTGTATTTCATGGCGTTGTTGAGCAGGTTGTCGAGCACCTGCACAATCAGACGCGGGTCCATCAGGGCAAACAGCGGCTCCTCGGGCAGATCGAGAACGATCTTCCTTTCCGGATGCGTGCCGAGATGCCTGACGCTTTCGAGGATGACATCCTCAACATTCTCCGCCGTGATCGAAATCCGGGGATCCGTTTCAAGCTTTGTCATCGACAGGATGTTTTCCATCTGCCTGACCAGCCAGCCGGAATTCTCGCGGATGTCGTCATAGACTTCACGCTTGTCTTCCTGGCTCATCAGATCAGCGTTTTCCATCAGGTTTGCGGCATTGCCGTAAATCGCCGTCAGCGGCGTGCGCAGGTCATGGGAAATGGATCTCAGCAGCGCTGAACGCAGACGTTCGTTCTGCGCTTCCATTTCCGACTTATGGTGCTCCAGCCGCATCTTTTCATTTTCCAGGGCCATCGCGGTTTCATGCAGGATGGAATGCAGAATCGTGACCTCAAAACCGGAAAAAGGACGGTCCTTCATGTCAATTCCGATCACCCCGTA
>JAUNJW010000174.1:0-1734 GCA_030533035.1 Erysipelotrichaceae bacterium | reverse complement strand
TAGAAACCTTTGTCAGTGTGGATGGAAAGATACTGGCAGCGGCAGGAGGAAAGCGTGGCGGTATGGGCGCCGCAATGGTGCCGGTTTTCCCTGGCCCAGGCGGCCGCCTTTTTTTCCTGCCCGTTTTCAAACATCGTGATCTGTTCAGATCCTGCCGGCCAGAAACCGGGCGCCGAGTCATCGGGCGGATAATACAGAACCGAACGGTTGAGCAGACGCAGCAGCTGGCGGCAGGTAATCTCAATCATATCGTCGCTGCTGCCGGCCTGTTCCAGCTGGTTGGAAGTATCCAGAAGCACCCTCGCCTGCCAGGCGTTTTCCGCCGAGCGGCGGGCAATAGCCTGGGCTTCCGCTGCCAGTGAACTTGTGATCAGGGCCGCCAGAAGCGAGACAAAATAAGTCATCAGATAGGCGGAATCATACACAAGCAGCGTAAATCTGGGTTCGATGAACAGAAAGTTGAACAGCAGGATATAAAGGACTGCGGCCAGAATGCCGTAGCGCCGCCTTGTCGTGACCAGCGACGCGATCAGCACGGCAAGAATATAGATCGTGATGATGTTGGCGTTGGAATACCGCGAGCGGTAGAACACAAAGCTCACAAACGTGGCCAGGGACATGATCAGAATGACTTTGCCACATTCTGCCGCGGCCAGTCCGAAGGATCCTCTCTGGGCCTGCATGGAAGGAATCGGGGAGGAAAGCGCGTCGGGAATGATGTGAATGTTCACACCGCTCAGGGAGGCGGTCAGCTGTTCGCTCAGCGGTTTTTTATTCTGGATAAAAGTGGATTGCGGCGTCGAACCGATAAACAGGTCGCGGGCCTGGACCCTTGTCGCGAACTCAGCGATCGAAAGCGCGAGATTATTGCTGGTTAACGAACAGTATTCGAAACCGCACTCCCGCGCGTAGGCGATATTTTCTTTGAGTACAGCGTTTTCAGATTCCGCCGCAGGTGAGCCGACATAAAGCGCGATCCCGGAGGTTCCGGGAATTTTCAGCATTTCCGAAGCCGCCTTGATGACATGCCGGCTTGAGGGAGAAGCCGACATGCATACAAGTACATCCGCATGTGAACCGCCATGTGCAGTCATAAGCTTCCTCCTTTCCCGTATGATTACTGATCATACAGCTTTTTGGCCGGAAGTGGAACCTTCAAAACAGACTGTGCCCGTCACTTTCATCCTTTTTCCACAAATCTTCACGATCCTGAATCACCGTCCGGTTCTCCAGGTATGTCAGCAGCGCGATCATGGCTGCGTAGATAACAGCCGCTCCGAATACTGCTGAGACCAGAATAATGAAGTCCAGCATAGCCGTCATCCCTGGCGCCCGAAGATCTTCCGCAGGTCCTCATAGCGCCCCAGCACCAGCATCTTCTGTCCTCTGTGAAGGATTGTTTCATTGGTGATGTTCATGTTCAGCGTTTTTTCCTTCACCCCGAGGACATTCAGATTGTAGCGTTTGCGGATATTCAGTTCCCCGACCTTTCTGGAATCCCAGGCGTCAGGAACTTCGATTTCGAAAATGGAATAGCCGTCACTCAGTTCGATGTAGTCGGTAATATGATCCGAGCTGTAGCGGATCGCTGTCCAGATGCCGAGCTGGCGCTCCGGATAGACAACTGCCTCGGCCCCGTTGCGCAGCAGGAATTTTTCCTGTGAGCCGGTTGTCGCCCTGGAGACGATTCTTTTGGCGCCGAGCTCGTCCAGCAGGACCAGACTGTCTTCGTCC
>JAUNJW010000173.1 GCA_030533035.1 Erysipelotrichaceae bacterium | reverse complement strand
GCCCTATGCCTGCGGCTTCTTCGCCTACTGTTCAAAGGAACTGCCGGTTCCCAGTGTCTTTGACCTGAAGAATATGACGCTGAACACAAAGCTGGCCCATTATGAAAACGGTCTTGTGTCCTTTGAAGATCTTCTTGCCTCGGGAGTATTGAAACCCAATCCCAGAATGCAGGCGGAACATGAACTCAGAGATCTGCCGGATCACATTGATCCAAAGCAGATCCGTGATTTCCTTTCTGAAATCACATATCCGCTTTATTATCTGGATTTTGAAACCTTCCAGCCGGCAGTGCCGCTCTATGACAATTCTTCCCCCTATGAACAGATTCCGTTCCAGTATTCGCTGCATTATCAGAAAAGGAAAAACGGAAAACTGTATCATAAAGAATTCCTGGCCTATCCCGGTGAGGATCCCAGAAGAGCGCTGGCGGAAAGACTTGTGAAGGATATCCCCCTGGACGTCTGTGTCCTTGCCTACAACATGGGATTTGAAAAAGGCAGGATCAAAAAACTGGCTTCCCTCTATCCGGATCTTGCGGATCATCTGATGAATATCCATGACAACATCAAAGATCTCATGATCCCCTTCCAAAAGCGCTGGTATTACACAAAGGCGATGCAGGGGTCCTATTCCATCAAATATGTTCTGCCTGCCCTTTTCCCGGATGATCCGCAGCTGGATTATCACAATCTGGAAGGCGTCCACAATGGCCAGGAGGCTTCCGACACTTTCCGGAAAATGGCTGACATGGACAGAAAAACCCTGGAAGAATTCAGGGATCATCTTCTGAAATACTGTGAGCTGGATACTTTTGCGATGGTGAAAGTTCTCAGCTGTCTGGAAAATCTGCAGGATTGAACAGATCATTTCCAGTCATCTCTATCTGCCGGGGCCGGCCGGAAGAAAAGCGGTTCCGGTTTTTCTGTGGGAAAAAGAAAACGTCCTGAAAAATCAGGAACGGTTCTCTTTCTTCGTGTATTTAAGATGTTTCACATTCCGCGGTTTTTTCCGGCAGCCAGTACTGAATTCCCCAATGCTCAAAGTCCCATTGTTCACTGTAGTCATTGCATTCGTAATCCACGTACCAGAGCAGTCCGTCCCGCACGACGAAATTTGTCGGATAATAATCGATGTTCAGCCCGGCGGCGATGGCTTTTGCGGCCATATCCCGCACCTGGTCCAGATACGGAGCGTCTGTCACGCCTGAGCTGATCAGTTCCATCACGGTCGGCCCCTCGATATAATCCTTGACGATCCGCTCGGTTTCCATGTCAGCGGCAAACATCCGGGGGATGCGGATTCCTGCTTTTTCCAGCCGTTCATAATCCCGCATTTCGGCTTCGATCTTGTTTCCGAAGCTGTAATAATCACAGGGCTCATGATGGATCTGTTTGACAACGAACTGATGTCCGTCTTTTTCCGCGAGATAGGAGTATCCGCCTTTGCCTTTGCCAAGCAGGCGGTCAATCCGGTAAAGAATTCCGTTAACTGTCAGTTCCTGTTTCATTCCCATTCACCGTGCAGAGATACAGTTCAAGCAGCTGCAGTGTGTTTTCCGCCCCTTCCACATGGCTTCTTTCGTAACAATGGGAGGCATAGACGCCGGGGCCGATCAGACCGTGTTTCAAGTCATAGCCGGCGCCGATGGCAGCCTGGGCATCTGAGCTGTAGTTTGTATAGACGTCGACGGCATACTGCAGTTTATTTTCATCTGCCAGCTTGACCAGCCTGTCGGTGACGGAACGGTCATAAGGCCCGTGGGAATCCCGGGCGCAGATGGAGACTTTTCTTTCGCTGCCTTCCATCCCTTCGCCGACACATCCCATGTCAACGCCGACGATTTCCTGCGCGTCCTCAGGCAGGCCTGCCTTGCCGCCGTGGCCCACTTCCTCATAGGTGGTTAAGAAGACATATACCTTGCGGTTTAAATGAATCAGATCATCCCTGATCTTTTTCGCGAAGGCAAACAGGATCGATGCCCCGAGCTTGTCATCGAGATATCTGGATTTGAGATAGCCTGACCTGGTTAAGACAAATCTGGGATCGAAGCAGACATAGCAGCCGTTGGTGATGCCGAGGGCAAGCGTGTCTTCTTTTGTATATACATGTTCGTCAATGACGATTTCTGTGTTGTCATAGGTTCTTTCGGTGGAACCGGCTTCCCGGTTGACGTGGACGGAGGGATTGTTCAATTGCATACATCCCTCATAGATCTTTCCGTTTCTAGCATAGATCCTGACATTCTCACTTTCACCGGAAACAGCCCGGAAGCCGCCCAGGTTGACGATCTTCAGCCTGCCGTTGGCCTTGACCTCCTTGACAATGCCGCCAAGGGTATCCAGATGCGCTGTCAGCACAATGGGATTTCCTTCGCCGCCAAGGCAGGCAAGGACACAGCCCTTGTTGGTGACAGTGGATTCAAAGCCCAGTTTTTCAAACTCCCTGACACAGAAATCGGTAGCCTTTTCAGTGAAGCCGGTCGGACTGTCCTCGCCGATGAGCCGTTCCAGGACATCGAGCATGTATTCGGTATATGGATTATATGACATGGTTGAAGTCTTCCTTTCAGCGACATCATACCAAAGTCAGAAGAAAAAGTCCCCTTTCAGGGACTCTGGATGATTGGATTAATATCCGGCAGGAATGGAATCCACGTCATACTTCTGGTTGGAGCCGACGTCATTCATGTACGGATAGCGGGTGATGACGGCGCGGATGTCCTTGATCTTCTTTCCGTAGTCGCCCCACTTCAGGATGACTTCCTTCCCCTCTTCAATTCTGTCACAGTCAATAATGGCGTGGCAGATGGTTGTGCGGTAATGGGAGGAGTATGTCGGGTTGGAGGCGATGCCGATGACATTGCCTTCCTGATCCGTGACATAGTCCTGGTGGCCGCCGGCCGGCTGTTCCTGGGCGCACGGCATCTCCATGAATTTGTAAGGATCATCGCTGAACTGGGAACGGTAAACATCCGTCATGTCATCGACATTCAGTTCCAGCGAAACAATCTTTCTCTTCGGGTTCTTCACTTCCGCTTCCAGGGCTTCGCGGCCGACGAAGTCATGGTCGAACTTCGCCATCCACTCCCAGTCTACTTCAACCGGTGTGCGGAAACGGGCACGCCAGTTTTCCGGCTCAACGCTGCCGGAGAGAACCGGCATAAACGGCGCCATGGCACAGAATTCCGGGCTCTGGTAGAGGGAGAGCTCAAAGTGGACTGTCATCTGCGGGAAACCGCCGAACGTATGATTGATGGTATAGTCTCTCCAGCCCATGCGCTTCATGCCCATGGGTTTTCCTGTCTGGTATACATAGTCATATACCTGGGGGCCGAACTCAGCGTCGCCATGGAGCTCATAGGCGATGGTGCCCGACATGCCGATGCGGCAGATCTCCAGCTGAGTGTCTATTTCAGGAATCCGGCAGGGACGGAACTCCAGGAATTTCAGATCATGGAAGTTTTCCTGCAGGGCTGTCTCAAGGATTGTCAGGGCTTTGGGGCCGGAGAACTGGAAGACAAAGACATTCACGTCTTTTCTTTCCACATTGTATTTTCCGGTGCCGAGCTCCATGTCAATGGGAACGGTGCAGCCGGCGGTTGTGCGGAATGTCTGTTCATCATCCTTCATAAACAGGGCATGGTTGGCAATCAGTCCGTCCGGCGTCAGGTTGACCAGGTGCTTGCATCGTCCGGTCTTCCATTTTGTGACGTCGTTGATGCTGCAGTAAGACAGCAGCTTTTCAGCGTCGGGGCCGCTGTATGTTGTCTGCGGGCCGGAGATGCCGGCATGGATATAGCTGGATTCAAAGTAGCTTTTGCCGATGGCCTCCCAGCCGTCGCCGCTCCAGGTTATGTTCTTGCCCATGATATTGCCATGGGTGTAGACGTCATTGTACTGCGGTTCCCAATCCATTCTCGGGCCGTTCCAGAGTTCTTTCATATTCATTGTCTCCTTCGTTCTTATTTCTGATTTCAATATAGCTGCCCTGAACGAAGGAAAGAAAATACCGTTTCTGCATGCCTTATGCAAAAACGGTATAAGCTCACGGATATGTGATTCTCAGCACATTGAGCAATGACTTTATCGCCGGATTGCGGTTGTCGGTACGCCAGACCAGACTGATGTCCATGTTCCATTTGTCCGGTTCGAGATACCGGCATTCCACCGTGTCGGGATAGGCTTTCTGGTTGGCCATCGGTGATATGAATACCGCTCCGGTCTCCTTAAGCAGGAAAGGCACGTCATCGAAATTGTCAAAGGTCAGATACCCCGAAGGATGAACATTGTTTTTCTTAAACATCGCTTTCACGATATCTGCTGTTCTGCTCAGTTCCAGCCGGCAGGAAGGCCACAGGATTTTCTCATGGGCCAGGTCACTGACACTGAGGTCGAAGATCTGGCTGAAGCGGTGGCTTTTGTCATACATAATGGATACAGGAATCTTCAAGAACTGGTGGGTGCTGATATCTTCCCTTTTCAGTGTCTTTACCCCATACAGGAACGCGGCATCGATCTTTCCGTTCAGAAGATCCTGTTCAATCTGTTCCGGCTGATAAGAATGCATGTGGATACGGATGTTGGGATAGTGTTCCCTCAACGCTTCCCGGATCTTTGCAACATAGCTGGAATAATCATAGTAGAGAACCCCGACATGAATCTCCCCGCTCTCCTGCTGGCTGAGTCCTGAGATTCTGGTCAGCAGATCCTGGTATTCCAGCAGGATCTTCCGGAAGGATTCCAGTACCGCCTGCCCTGCTTCGGTCAGTTCAAAGGAGGAGCGGC
>JAUNJW010000172.1 GCA_030533035.1 Erysipelotrichaceae bacterium | reverse complement strand
GCGACAATATCAGCTACCTGAAGGAATTCTCACAGGATACCGGCAAAAAGCTCAACATCCTGCTGGTGCCGGGCGCCTCGTACGGCGAAAGAGGCTATCTGCCCCTGGGCGCTGCCAATGTTCAGGAAAAGGACATGATCGCAGAGATCGGCGAAGAACTCGCGGACCAGAATTTCATTGATATCACCGGCCGGATGGGCCCGCGGGAAAACAACTACTTCCGCACCGACCACCACTGGAATGAAAACGGCGCCGCCATCGGCTATGACGCCATCTGCCGTTCTGTCCTGAACAAGGAAGCCGGCTCCTTCCGGCTGACCGAGGTCAGCGATTCCTTCCGGGGCACCATGTATTCAAAGTCAGGCGCCTTCTGGACAAAGCCGGACAGAATTTACCGGATGGATCCGGAAAAGCCGCTGACTGTCAGCGTTGAATATGACAATGGAAACACTTCCGATTCCCTGTTTGTGGATGAGAACCTTTCCATCAAGGACCAGTACACCTACTACCTTGACGGCAACCATGGCTATGTCCATATCAAAACAGACGCCGGCAGCGGAAAGAAGGCTATCCTGATCAAGGACAGCTATTCGCATATCCTGATCCCCTACCTGGCCGCCGAATACAGCGATCTTGAAATCTTCGACCTGAGATATTTCCATGACCAGGTCAGCACCCATCTTACCGACAAGGAAAATACGGATGTCTATGTCATCTACGGCATCGAGACATTCTGCACGGACACCAACCTGGCGATCCTATGGTGAACATTATGAAAATCAGATTTATCAAAATGGGCATCAACGGCGAAGGCATCGGCTATCTCGACAGAAAGCCGGTGTTCTGCGACGGCGTTCTGCCCAACGAGACGGCCGAAGTGGAAATCACGGAGGATAACGGCAGATTCATCCGGGCAAAACTCAGAAAGATCATTGAGCGTTCCCCGGACAGGGTCAGGCCCCTGTGCCCGTACCAGCGTGAATGCGGCGGCTGCGCCCTGATGTGCCTGAAGAAAGAAAAGCATAAAGAATACAAAAAACAGCTTCTCGAGGAAGCGCTCTATAAATACGGCAATGTGAAACGGCATTTTGTCCGCCAGGTTCATGAAGGTGAAACGTTCACCGGCTTCCGCAATCAGCTCAAGCTGCCGGTAAGGGAAATTGACGGCAGGCTTGTCAGCGGCATGTATAAGACCGGCACCAACCATTTCCTGGCCGTGGACGAATGCGCTGTGCATGATCCCCTGCTTGAGAAAACAAGAAAAGACGTCCTGGACGTTCTGAACCGGCATGGCCTGAAAGCCTATGACAAAAAGACGAAGTCCGGCATCCGTTCTCTGGTGATGCGCGTCATGGATGAAAAAGTCCAGTGCACGCTGATCACCGGTCATGACAAGTTCACCGCTTCCTGCGTTGAGGACCTGATGAAAACTGAGCATCTGGTCTCCCTCTTCCAGTCCGTCAATACGGAAACCAAAGGCTCTGCCTTCTTCGGCTCAAAGACTGTTCTTCTGGCCGGTGAAAAAACACTGTTCCTGGAAACCAACGGAATCCGGCTGCAGCTTTCGCCGCAGTCCTTCTTCCAGCTCAACCGTGAGCAGGCGGAAAAGATGTACGCGATGGCAGTCTCCAAGGTCGATCCCTGCGGTCTGCTGGTGGAAGCCTACTGCGGCATCGGCGCCATGAGCCTGATGGCCGCGAAGAAAGCGGACCGTGTCATCGGCATTGAGTATATTCAGGACGCCATTGACAACGCGAAGCAGAACGCGGAGCTCAACGGGATCGCCAACTGTGAATTCCTCTGCGCCGACGCGGCCGAGGGTCTGTATAAAGCCGCCAGGAAACAGCCGGTCGACTGTCTGCTCGCCGATCCGCCCCGCAGCGGAATGGATGAAAATATGATTGCGGCAATCCTGAAAGTCCTGCCAGAGAAGATCGTTTATATTTCATGCAACCCGGCCACCCTGGCCAAGAACCTGAAGGATCTCAAAAAGTCCTACCAGGTACAGACGGTCATTCCCTATGACCTGTTCCCCTTCACCCCGCACGTCGAAAGCATTACTGTGCTGACACGCAATGGCTGACGCAGAACACCGCTGTTTCAGGCGGTGTTCTTTTCATAAGGAGGCGCAATGGAATACTGGGACGCGTATGATTCGAAACTGAACCGGCTGGAAGGCATTGTCCTGGTGCGGAATGAAAAGATCCCGGCCGGCATGTACCATCTGGTCTCTGACATCATCCTTGAGCACACTGACGGCACATATCTGATCATGCAGAGAGACCCTGCCCTTGAATACGGCGGGATGTGGGAAGCCACAGCCGGCGGCTCTGCCCTTGCCGGCGAAACCGCAGAGGAATGCGCCCTGCGTGAGCTGTATGAGGAAACAGGGATCCGGGCGGACCGGGCTGAAGAATATACAACCGGGATCAGCGAAGAATTCCGGTGCATCTTTGCCGAATTCCGGGCAGTGACGGACTGTGACAAAAACTCCGTCAGGCTGCAGCCCTCTGAAACGGTGTCTTTCCGCTGGGTCACGAAAAAGGAACTTGAGGAAGTCAGAAACAGCGGCTTACTGACGGAACGGTCCTGTTCCTATATCCATAACCTGCTGGAGAAATGAAATGCCATGCGTGCGCATGACATTTTTTCATTTATTCCTGATTCTCAAACTGCAGGGCAAGAAGTCTCTTTCCTGTCTCTGTCTGGAATATAGTCTTTTCCGCGGCCAGGATTCCCCGGTATTTCACGCTGCTCTCAAACAGGTTGACCAGGAAGTCCGCCTCGACAAGAATCCGGTAGTCCATTCCCCGGATATCCGTGTAGGTATGATGGTGGCCGACCAGATACATGACTCTTTCAATCTGTTCCGCCGTATAGCCGCCGGTTTCTTCCAGAAGCTGTTTTGCCAGTGCGGGTCCTTCCTTTTCCTGGTACGGACCGGCTTCGGATCCGTATTTGACAAGAGCGTCGCGGATGCCGATGTCATGGACCAGGGCTGCCGTTTCCAGAACATAGAGTTCCTCATCGTCCAGTCCTTCCGCAGTCCCGATTGTCCTGGCGAACGCATGGACCTTGAGAAAGTGCTGGATGCGCTTGGGCGAGCCTTTGTCATGTTCAGCCATCCGGCTGACAATTGCCGCGTATTGTCTGTTTTCCATTGAATACTCCTTTTGCTGCTGATGTACAGTATTCATAGTACATGAGGAAAATGATTCATAAAAGATGGATGAGGAGGATGTTTCATTGACTGCATCGCTTCAGAGTACTAAACTGTATTCAATATTCCGTGGAAAAGGAGACCGCATATGATCAACGAAAAAATGAAGAATTACGGCAATAACAGATCCGTCATCCGCGACCTGTTTGAATTCGGCAACCAGCGCAAGGCTGAGATCGGCGCCGAAAATGTATTTGACTTCTCCCTCGGCAACCCGAATGTCGCTGCCCCGGCCGACGTCAACAAAACCATGATCGAACTGCTGACAACCAAGAATGATATATATCTGCACGGCTATACAAGCGCCCAGGGCGACGCTGCCTGCCGGGAAGCAGTCGTCAGACAGCTTAACGCGAAATACGGCACATCCTTCCGCAAGGAGAATCTCTATATGACCTGCGGCGCTGCCGCTTCCCTGAAGATCATCCTGACGGCGCTCTACACCGAAGGCGATGAAGTGGTTGTCTTCACTCCGTATTTCCCCGAATACAGGGTCTTCATCGAGACAACCGGAGCGAAGGTTTCCGAGTGCCCGTGCGATCCTGACACATTCCAGATTGATTTTGACAATCTGGAAAAGGCACTGAATGAAAACACCAAGTCCGTCATTGTCAACTCCCCCAACAATCCGAGCGGTGTTGTCTATACGGAAGAATGCATTCAGAAGCTGGCTGCCCTCCTGGAAAAGAAGGAAGAAGAATACGGCCATGCCATTTATCTGATCACCGACGAGCCTTACCGTGAGCTTGTCTACGATGACATTGTGGTTCCCTTTGTCACAAAGTACTACCGTGACACCGTCGTCTGCTATTCCTATTCCAAGTCACTGGCCCTGCCGGGTGAAAGAATCGGCTATGTCCTGGTTCCGGATGAAATCGCGGATTCAAAGGATGTCTACGCGGCTGTCTGCGGCGCCGGCAGAGCGCTCGGCTATGTCTGCGCCCCTTCGCTGATGCAGCACATCATTGAAAAGTGCACCGGCCAGGTTAGCGACATGAATGAATACCGTGAAAAGAGAGACCTGATCTATAACGCGCTGACTGATCTCGGCTTCACCTGCATTCATCCCGACGGCGCATTCTACCTGTTTGTCAAATCACCTGTCCCCGACGCCAACGAATTCTCCGCGAAGGCAAAGGAGTTCGACCTGCTTCTGGTGCCGGCTGACTCCTTCGGCACCCCGGGTTTTGTCAGAATCGCCTACTGTGTCGCGACCGACATGATCAGACGTTCGCTGCCCGCCTTTGAAAAACTGGCTGCCTGCTACCGGGAAGAGCTGAAAAAGTAATCAATTATCCAGACCGTCACATTGGCGGTCTTCTTTTTTTGGCGTGTGCCCCGCGGTTTTCCATGTTATGATCTGTACGCAAACGAGAACGATATGAAATTTGAATTCAGGGAAAATAAAATCGTGATACCAGCCTGCCAGCAGACGCGCCATATGACTGTCACCGCTTTTCTGGATGAGTATAAACAGTCAAAGAAAAACCGGTATCTGCTCATGCAGAATAAAAGACTGCTGCTTGATGATGAGCCATTGAAGGATCCGGACAAGGAAATCGGCGACCG
>JAUNJW010000171.1 GCA_030533035.1 Erysipelotrichaceae bacterium | reverse complement strand
AACAGAAAGACATTTATATTTCAAATAATCTTTTAGTCATAATAATTTACTTATGCTTAATGCATATACATTTGTAAACACTTATATTAAAGCATAAATTATTATGATTACCTCTGTTTTTTACTCTTCCATGGTCTTTTTCAGAATAAATTTTCCGTTTTCGTACGTAAATACAGCATAGCCAAGGTTGGGCGTGGGATTTTTATCACCCGCTCTTTCCCGGAGTTTTTCACCATCCAGAGCAAATAACATATTCATCAGCGAAAGATATAAACCGCCATGAGAGACAAGAAGAACATTATCTCCATCATCAGCGCCGTCAATGATTTCTGCCAGAAGTACTTTCAGACGGCGGTATACGTCCGCCCTGCATTCACCGCCGATGTCAGAGAATTCGGTATCAATGAACCGTCTCATAAGATCTTCTCCGAAGTCATTGATCCGTGTGCCTTCATATGTTCCGAAGTTCAGCTCTCTCAGTTTTTTCTCATAAACAGGTGTGATATGATGCGGCTCCAGCAGGATGGCAGCTGTATCACGGGTCCGCTCTGCCGTGGACACAAACGCACTGTCGAAATGAATACTCCGGAAGTCTTCCCGCCGTTTCTCTGCCTGCCTGATTCCTTCTTCTGTCAAAGGCGCGTCACAGAAGCCCTGCATGCGCCACTGGACATTGAACAATGTTTCGCCATGGCGGACAAAATAGAAAGTGACTGACTTGTTCTGTTCCTTTCGATATTCATCCGCTTCCGTCGGCTCTCTTGTCAGCCTGTATATGCCGTCTTCGTAAACAAATTCTGAAATTGAGCAGTTAGGTACAAACGGAAGGTTCAGCCGTTTCCTTCTTTCGATATATTCTTTCTGATCACAGCCGGTGAACATTGTCTTCATCAGATGGGAGAAATACGAACCATGAGAAACAATCAGCACGCGGTCATTGTCCCTGCATACGGGAATGATTTTCGCGAAAGCTTTCTCAGCTCTTTGTCTGAAAAGCTCACAGTTTTCCCCGCCTGCATCCGTCCAGTCATCCGCTATCCTGTGCTTCTGTACTTCATCGTAATGATCCGGAATCAGCTCTCCGTCAAAACTGCCGAAGTTGAATTCCTTGAGTTCTTTCAGACAGACCGGTTCCGTTTCCTGATAGCGGGCAATGATTTTCGCCGTGTCCCAGGCTCTTTCGGAGGATGAACAGAATATATGATCAAAAGACATATTCCTTAATGCGGAGGCAGTGTTTTCAGCCTGGGCGATTCCGTCGGGTGTCAGCGGGCTGTCACAGCTTCCCTGCATGCGCTCTGTCAGATTGAACAGTGTTTCTCCGTGTCTGACATAAGTAAAGTGGATTTTCATTGCGGTTTCTCCTTCTGCGGTTTAAGACAGCCGGTCTTGCCGGCTGTTGTTTTCAGATCAGATTGTAATGTTTCAGGCCGTTATAGACGCCGTCATCCAGGATCGGTGTTGTGATGAATTCCGCCTTTTCTTTCAGGGCGTCCACTGCGTTGCCCATCGCGATGCCGTGGCCGGCCGCTTCGATCATGCATAAGTCATTGACTCCATCGCCGAACGCGTAGGTATTTTCAAGCGGCACACCCAGTTTTTCCGCCACATGGACCAGGGCTGTTCCTTTATCAATGCCAAGGACTGTCACATCCGCGGTCGGATGCGGACCGTGGGGGTTGAGCAGACACACGCCTTCAAGCGCTTTTTCCATTTCCAGTCTCTGGTCAACGGAATGGAACCAGACATCCAGGGCATAGACAGGATCCATTTTGTCCGGATCTGTCTCTTTCATCGCGTAGCCGTCATGCTGGACTGCGTTGAGGACTTCGAAGCCTTCGTCCTCTCCTCCGTAATAGCCATGATTCACAGCGTTAAACAGCCAGCCGCCGCCGACTTTTGAGAGTTCTTCAGCGATATATATCAGCTGTTCTTTTGAAACGGGATGATCATAAAGAATTTCATCCCCCATAAATGCCATGCGGCCGTTGGAGCAGATAAATCCATCTGCGTAAGCAGAGAAGTTTTTGCGGACATAGGCCGGATTGCGGCCGGTGCAGATAAATACTTTGTCGCCGTTGGCGCGGATGATTTCAAGGGCTTTTTCTGCGCTTGCGGGAACATTGGTTCTGATTGCCAGGGTTCCGTCGATATCAAAAAACACCAGATTATTCATATTGTTGATCTCCGTTTTGTTAATTATAAACGGAAGCCATGACATCTGTCATTCAGGCGAAAAAAAAGTACCCATACGGGATGAGTACTTCTTTAAAACTTAGATCTTGCCGCCTGTGAAAGCCTGGCCTTCAATCAGAGCACGGACCATGAGGACTGCGCCCCAGGGCTGCTGTTTGATGATCTTCTTTGCATAGGAAGTAGGATCGCCCTCTGTTCCTTCTGCATAAGTAACTTCAAACTGCATTTCCATCGGAGTCTTCATCTTGACGAAGACGAACTTCGGGTTCTCACTCTTTTCGAGGAGTTCTCTGATTTCATTGCGCTTCATAGGAGCACTGATATTAACTAACATTATTTTCTCTCCTTTTCTGTGGTTGGTTTTATTATAGCATGTAAGCGCTTAACGCTGAAAGCACTTTAAGTTTAATATAACCCGTCCTGTTTTTCTTACTTACAGGTTTTCGCCGTTTGATTCGATGACCTTCTTGTACCAGAAGAAGGAATCTTTTCTGATTCTCTTCATGTCCTTGAGATCGAATTCATCTCTGTTGACATAGATGAAGCCGTATCTCTTGGTAATGCCCTGATGGGTGGAGATCAGGTCAAAGGCACTCCAGGGTGAATAGCCCATCAGGTCAACGCCGTCTGTGATGGCTTCACGGCAGGCGATGATGTGCTTTCTGAGGTAATCGATTCTGTAATCATCGTGGATTGTGCCGTCTTCTTCCAGTTTGTCAGGAACACCGCATCCGTTTTCAGTGATCAGCAGAGGCAGATGATATCTTTCCCACAGCTGTCTCAGCGTGACTCTCAGACCGACCGGGTCAATGCCCATACCGAAGGATGTCTGTTCCTGCAGCGGGTTCTTGACAGCCATGCAGATACCGGGATATGTCATCAGGCCTGTCATGAAGTCATTCTTTTCTTTCGCTTCCGCCTTGAGTTTTTCGCCCTCTTCAAAACCGACATATTTCACACAGCCGGCGCCATAGTAATTGAAGGCGATGAAGTCAGGATTGCCTGCCTTGAGAATTTCCTTGTCCTCCTCGGAAATCTCAGGCGCGACGCCTCTGTCTTTCCACCAGTTCAGCAGCGCTTCGGGATATTCGCCGAAGACAGCCGTATCGAGGAACAGGCGGTTGCGCATCTGGTCAAAGTCCATGGCAGCCAGGTTGTCTTCCGGTGAAGATGTTGCCGGATAAATCGCTGTGATATTGGGAGCGGGACCGATTTTTGCGTTCGGGCACATCTTATGGCATTCAATCATTGCCAGGGCGCCTGCCACCAGCATGTTGTGGTTGGCCAGCCAGACTGCTTTTTCATCACCGTACATGTGGCCCTGGTAAAGAACCATCATGTTCTGCTCATTGATTGTCAGGAAGTACTTGACCTTATGGCCGTATTCCTTAAAGCAGACTTTGCAGTATTCAACGAAATCAGAGATGCACTGTCTGTCCGTCCAGCCATGGTATCTGTCCTGCAGAACCTGCGGCAGGTCAAAGTGATACAGCGTGACAACCGGCTCCATGTTGTACTTCAGACATTCATCGATTACTTCATGATAATGGTCGACAGCCACCTGGTTGACTTCGCCGGAGCCGTTGGGAATGATGCGCGGCCAGGCAATGGAGAAGCGGAACTCTCTGAATCCCATTTCCGCCATCAGGGCGATGTCTTCCTTAAAGCGGTGGTAATGATCAACTGCGACTTTGAAATCGGTTGTTCCCTGGGGAACAGGTGCGGTGTCGGAGACGGAAAGAGTTTTTCCTTCTTCGTCATAGGCGCCTTCACACTGGTAAGCACTGGAAGACGCGCCCCACAGGAATCCCTGGGGGAAAGGCTTTAAATTTTTGTAATCCATACTCTCCTCTTTCTATTGTTGTGCGGCAGCGACAAAGGTGACGATGTCGCCGTCCTGAATCAGATCCAGCAGATCTGTTTCACCCTCTGCGAGTTTTCCGACAAGATTTCTCTGGCCGTCATTCCTGATCGGAAGACGGACAATCTGTACTTCGCCGGAATAGTGTTTATATGAGTCATTGACCATGACCACGTCGCCCTTTTCAAAGAATTCGCATTCCTCTTTTCTTGGCACGACAGCTCTGTTTTCATTACCGAAGCGGCCGGTGCGGCTGCGCCAGATCCACTCGCTGGAATCGCCGAAATCCATCTGCGGATGCCATTCAAACAGCAGATATCTTTCCATTTCACTGATACCTTCTGCCGGGATTACCTTCAGCACGGTCTGCCTGCTGTTCTTCAGCATGGCGCTAAAGGAGCGGAACATCGGATACAGCGGTGAGCTTTCCAGAGGCCTTGGCGCTTTCGAGACTTTCTCAATCATCCTGAATTCTTCCTCTGAGGCATACGCGTTGCCGAACAGAATGCAGTCCACATTCAGAAGTTCCATGATTCTGTAAGCCAGGTCTGCCGGGTAATCACGCATTCTTTCCACCGTCGGCAATCCATCGCGGGCATCCCAGACGCCATGGGTATTCTTATTATGGCTGGCGATGAAAGCGTCGATCGGATATCCGTACGGTCTGAGCCTTTCATTGGTCTCTATGAAAGATTTCCATTTCAGTCCCGTATAGCGCTGGGGATAGAAATT
>JAUNJW010000018.1 GCA_030533035.1 Erysipelotrichaceae bacterium | reverse complement strand
CATCTGAGCCGGTCATAGACAGCCTGATCATGCAGATCTGTCTCATGACGCATCCTGACGAAACCGGAATTATCATCCTGTGTGAAAGGGGTTTTGCGGAAGAAAGAAGCTGGCTTAGTGATCTGCCGCATCTCTATGGCCCGGATCACAGAAGAATGATTGCCTTCAGTGAGGAAGATACAGAAGACCTGCTGGAAACATTGCCCGGAAAGAATAAAAGGATGATTGTATTCAATCTGCTGAACCGCCGGTTCCTACCTGATGATCTTTTCTGTCAGCTCTGCTTTACTAAACATTCAGACCTGAAATGCGATCTCAGAATCAGTTACGGGGATGAAGAATGCCGCATATCTGATTTTGTCTCCAGCAGGAATCTTTCCTTCCTGCCGGATCCGAAAGAACATGCGCTGTCTGAGCTTGCCGCTGTGCTTCCTCGCACCGGGTCTGCAGGCGCGGCAGAAAGGAATTTTTCATTTCTGGAAATGCACGGCTGTTCTTCGGTTGATGACCTGCAGATCGAAAAACGCTGGCAGAAATGCAATATCAACAAAGGGATCCGGGCTTTGATCGGCTGCACCAGTGACGGCGATGACATCGTTCTTGATCTGAATGAAAAGAAAGACGGTCCGCATGGTCTGATTGCAGGTACTACCGGTTCCGGAAAAAGTGAACTGATTCTGACAATGATTCTGTCACTGGCGGTTTCTTATCCGCCGGATGATCTTCAGCTGATCCTGATCGACTTCAAGGGCGGCTCATCCCTGAATTCTCTTTATGAAGGAGACCAGGTACTGCCGCACATTACAGCGACACTGACCAATCTGGATAAAGATGACATGCACAGGGTCATCGATCAATTCTCTACCGAAAGCAATAAACGTTCAGATCTGATGAAAAAACTGAGGTCACTGTGCAATGAACCGGTCATGAACGCTGCTGACTACCGCCGTCTGTGGAAAGAAGAATACGGTCTGGAATGGATGTGTGAGCTGATCATCATTGTCGATGAATTTGCCCAGCTGAAAACAGAACAGCCTGATTTTCTGAACCAGCTGATCAGCATCGCCAGGGTCGGCCGTTCGCTCGGGATTCATCTCATCCTGGCAACCCAGAAACCGGCCGGTGTCGTCACCGACCAGATCTGGTCGAATACCCGCTTCAAAATCTGCCTGAAAGTATCTGAAACGCAGGATTCCATGGAAATGCTGCATACAAAAGACGCCGCGTATATCCGTGATCCGGGTGTCTTCTGGCTTCTGGCGGACGAACGCTATGAATGCGGGCGTTCCGGCTATGCCCAGTCGAAATCAGAGATCATTGACACATCAGTCGTGGTCTATGACCTGGCCGGCCGGGTGATCCGGGACAGCGCGTCGCTGCATGCGGAATCAGAACCGGAAATCAAGCGGGTGATCAGGAAGATTCTCCAGATTCAGAAAACAAGAAAGCCGGTGCAGCCGTTATGGAAGCCGCCGCTGATCAAAGTAAGCCGCCAGGATCTGCATGAAGAGATGGCTTTTGCCAGTGTGGACGATTATCACAATAACCGCTACACGGATCTTGTTCTCCACAGTGAAGCGGTTCATGCGTTTGTCTGCGGTGATCTGCACGAACGCAGGAATCTGACAGTGGTAATAGCGGATACGGTGATCCGTTATGCCTCAAACAATGATGAACTTGTGATCATCGATGATCTCAGGCTTCTTGAAAAAGATGTGCTGCTGAAGAGCCCGGCCGTCACGGATGTTTTTTCATCGGCTGATGAAGAAGCCTGCATGAGCCTGTTCAGGCTTCTTGAAAAGCGGAGTGAGGCTGACAGCCGCATGTATCTGCTCATCAATGATCTCAGCGCGTTCTATGAGATGAACCGGGATGGCCATGACCTGCTTATGAAAGCCGCAGCCAGATGCCAGGAGAAAAAGCTGACGCTCATCACGGTCGCTTCCGGCGCCGCCGCTTACAGCTACCGTGATATGTCACTGCTGACATACCGCTATGTTCTTAAGGGCACTTCGGCCCAGGATATCAGCGGATTTATGGAGAGCAATGAAAAGACTTCCATTTCCCGCAGCAGCCATGGTCTTTTTGCCGCAGAAAAGCTGAAAGAATTCTGTCTTGTTTCCTGCAGAATTGAAGACCTGGCGGCAGACGCCGAGGATTCAGCGAAAAGGAAGCGGACAGTCTGCAGGTCCACTATTCTGCACATGCCGGAAAAGATCCGTCTGGATGACTGCACAGCTGCAGGAATTCCTCTGGGCATCTGCAAGATGAACTGCCGCTGGATTGCCGTCCGCAGGGAGAAGGTATGCGTCGTGGCGGCCGACAGCGACCGCCTGAGTGAGCTGGAGGAACTTTACGGACAGAAGGGGTATGCCGGTGATCATGCATTCCCGTCTGATCAGCCGCTGACTTTTGTGCTCTGCGATCAGGTGCGTGATTTTGAATCGCCTAAATACAGGGATACCGTCTTCCTGTTTCTGCACGATGCCTTCAGCATGCAGTACAGGGTCGGCCGCAGAATTGTGAAAAAGGAAAATGAAAGCGTGCTGTTTTACAAAAACAAAACGGAGGTGATCAGAACTGCTGAAGAATAAAAAACATATCCGCGTGCGGGTGAAAATACCTGCCGCCGGAAAGGAGTATGAATGCGGATTTTCCGCGGAAGGCACCGTTGCCCAGAACATATCGCTGCTGATGAAGCTGATCTCGCATGAGATTTCAGGATGTCTGCAGACTGAAAGGGAATGGCATGTGTTCGATGAAACCACCGGCCGCTTCTATCCGCCTGCAGGCAGTGCCGAAGCTGAAGGGATCTGCAGCGGCTCAGTGCTCGTGCTCGTTTAGAAAAGGTCCGCAATCAGGCGGACCTGTTATAGTTTTCTGTCAAATCTTTTCCTGAATGTGCATCTGCGGCAGAGTTCTTCACTCAGTTCATGCCGTCTCATGCCATCCGCAAAGTTTATGTACCGCTCTGAATTCAGAATTTCCTTCAGGGTGCTGTCGAACAGATTGCCGAGCGGAATCTTCCCGTCTTCATCCAGACAGCAGGGGACGACTGTCCCGTCGCTCAGTACGGCCAGCTGATCAATGCCGCCAAGGCATGTCCCGCGGGTTTCATCACTTGGGCCTGCCGTGTCCGGCCATTCAAACGGATTGCTGAAATCAACATATACGCCGGGAAGAATTTTCTCATTCTTTTCACGGCCGGAGTCGCTTGCCGTGTAGCGGCTGCGGATCATCCGAAGGCATTCCTCTGTCCGCTTCTGTTCCATCTGATCATCTCGCCAGAAACGCAGCTCGCAATACGGATGGCCCTGCAGAGACGCTTTTTCAATAAAAGTGAATACAGGTTCCATCAGTTCCGCAACCGGCATTGTATGGGCTTCAACCGACTGCAGGGAAAAGGAAATCTTGCGCAGGGAAGGATAGTTCAGAAGATCCATGTGATCCTTCAGAAGCAGCGCGTTGGTCACCAGCTGCACATGGCAGCCGTATCTTTCTGCGATGATCAGAAACTGATTGAGTTCAGGATGGGTGAGAGGTTCTCCCTGGACATGAAGATAGATATACCTGGTGACTTCAGAGACCATTGAGACGATATGTTCAAACTCATCCGCAGACATGCGCCGCGGCGGTCTTGAGTTCTTATGACAGAACGGGCAGCTCAGATTGCATGTGCTGGTGATCTCGATATAAAAGCGGCGGATCATCTGACTTCCTTGTATCCGATCAGGTCGCGGCAGACCTTTGAGGCGATGAAAAGACCGGCGGCAGACGGGACAAACGGACTTGATCCCGGTGTTGAGCGGCGGCCGGGCTGGGCGCTTTTCTCAGCCAGTTCGGGAATCGGTCTGAGCGGCTTTTCATCGGAACAGACGACAGTCAGGGACCTGACGCCGCGCTTGCGCAGTTCATGGCGCATGATCTTTGCCAGCGGATCACCGCTTGTTTCAAAAAGATCGCATATCTTCAGCTTTGAGGGATCCAGGCGGTTGCCGCAGCCCATGGCGCTGATGATCGGAATATTATGCTCCTTTGCTTTGAGAATCAGGTCGATTTTCGCGGTCACTGTGTCAATCGCGTCGACGACATAATCCATCGCTTCAAAATCATAGGAGCCGCTGTTTTCCGGCAGATAGAATTCGGGATGGAGAATAACTCTGATCTCCGGGTTTATTGAATGAATCCTCCGGCAGGCGGCGTCCGTCTTCAGCATGCCCAGAGTATCCTCCACAGCAATGATCTGGCGGTTGAGGTTGCTTGGCACAACTGTGTCATTGTCAATGATCTCCAGTGTTCCGACGCCGCTTCTTGCCAGCGCCTCGATGACATAGCCGCCGACACCGCCGGCGCCGAAAACAGTCACGTGACTCTGTGCAAGTTTCTCAAGTGCTTCTGTTCCTATGAGCATCTCTGTTCTGCTGTATCTTTCATCTGCCATATTGATCACCTTCCCGCCATATTTTAAAAGCCGGACCGCTGATGCACAATTGCTTCGCATCGGATTCCGTTCCTTGAAAGCGCAGTGCTTTGTATTTGTGCTTTATCACTGTTATAATATCACCGCTATGGATGCAGTCATACTTCTTAACAAGCCAGCAGGGATCACATCCTTCGACGCCGTCCGCAGATGCCGGCGCATTTTTCATGAGAAAAAGGCAGGCCATACCGGAACACTTGATCCGGAAGCGACAGGTCTTATGATTATCCTGCTTGGCAGATATACAAAACTTCTTCCTTACTGCGCCGCACAGTTCAAACAGTACCGGGCTACTTTCAGCTTCGGCAGGGCGACAGATACGGAAGATATCTGGGGAAATGTGACTGCCGAAAAAGAACCCGGTGAGCATTCACAGGCTGAGCTTGACGGCGCAGCGAAAGCAATGACCGGTGACATCATGCAGGTGCCGCCGATGTATTCCGCGATCAAAAAAGGCGGCCGTAAGCTTTATGAATATGCCCGCAAAGGGATTGAAATCGAGCGTGAAGCGCGTAAGATCACTGTCTCTTCGCTTTCTGTGGAAAAGACCGGCGACAACATATATACGATGGATGCCTGTGTTTCTTCAGGCACATATATCCGGACACTGATTACTGATTATGCCGCCTCGCTTGGCGAACTGGCGGCGATGACATCGCTGGTGCGCACCGGAATTGACCATCTTTCCCTTGAACAGGCGGTGACGTTTGAACAGCTTGAAAACGGCGAAGGACTTGTCAGGGCCGCTGACGTCATTGATCAGCGCTGGCAGCGTGTCCCGCTTGTGATGGAAAAGAAAGTGCGCAACGGTATGGCGCTGAATCTGGAAGGATACGGCGAGCAGATTCTTTTCACTGACGGCGGTGAGCCGTGCGCTGTTTATGAAAAGCAGGAAGACGGTCTTTACCACTGTCTCAGGGGGCTCTGGTAATGCGTGTGATCAACATCAGCTGCGAACGCAGAAATACCCGCCGGATTCCTCTTTGCGCCTGTATCGGCTATTTTGACGGCATGCACAGGGGACATCAGGCCCTGATCAGGGAAACAGTCGCGATGGCAAAGAGAAATCACTGTGAAAGCGCCCTGATTACCTTTGATCCCGATCCCTGGGTCACAATCCATGATCTGACTGACGTGAAGCATATAACAACCATGCGCCAGCGGATGAACATGGCGGTTGAACTCGGCATCGACAATATTGTTGTACTGCACTTTTCGAAGCAGATGGCAGCGATGTCTCCGGAGGATTTTGTCAGCGACATTCTCGGCCAGCTGGACCTGAAAGGAATTGTCTGCGGATTTGATTTCCACTATGGCGCGAAGGGCGCCGGAAACTGCGAAACACTGAAACAGCAGGCTTCCTTTGAGGTGGCTGTCGTTGACGCGGTGGAAGATGAAGAGGGCAAGATTTCCAGCACCAGGATTTCAAAACTGGTGGAAGAAGGAAGAATGGAAGAAGCCAATGAGCTTCTCGGCTATGAATACCAGATGGAAGGAATCGTGATCCATGGCCGCCACAAAGGAACCTCCATGGGATTCCCGACAGCCAACATCCGCTATTCCCCGGAATACATCATGCCATTGACCGGTGTATATGCCGGCTATGCGCGGATCGGAAACAGGAAGGTCAGGGCGATGATCAACATCGGTCATAATCCGACGCTGAATTATTCGGAAAACCTGTCCGTGGAAGCCCATCTGATTGATTTCAGGGGCGATCTCTACGGACGTATGATCACGCTCCATCTGATCCGTCACCTGCGTCCTGAAATGAAATTCAAGAACCGCTCAAATCTGATCATGCAGCTGGACCAGGATCTGCGTGACACAGGAAAGATACTGAATGCTTATGAACGATCTTTATCTTCAGCAGATGAAAGAGCTCCTCACTGATGAGGAATATGAAAAATACCTGAAACTGCTGGATCAGCCCCATCAGCGCGGCATCCGTGTCAACACACTGAAAACAGACGCCGCTGAACTGTTTGAACTGACCGGTCTGGCAGGTGAAAAGAGCCCGTTTGCGGAAAACTGGTATTTTCTCGCTTCCGGCGCAGCTGCCGGGAAGATGCCAGCTTACCGGGCAGGGCTTTTCTATATCCAGGAGCCAAGCGCCTCCGCGGCAGTGACGGTACTGGATCCCCAGCCCGGCATGAAGGTGCTGGATCTCTGTGCGGCGCCCGGATCAAAATCCACCCAGATCGCTGAAAAGCTTGGCAATACCGGTTTTCTCTGCGTCAATGAATATGTCAGGAAAAGGGCGCAGGTTCTTCTGGAAAATATCGAACTCAACGGCACTGCCAACTGCATGGTTCTGAACGCTGACACTGCCGATGTTGCTTCCGCATTCCCGGAATACTTCGACGCCGTGCTCTGCGATGCGCCATGCTCTGGCGAAGGCATGTTCCGCAAGGAAGAAGACGCGGTAAGGGACTGGAGCCCGCAGAATGTGCTCCTGTGCGCCGAGCGGCAGCGGATGATCCTGGAAAATGCGTATAAGTGCCTGAAACCGGGCGGTGTGCTTGTCTATTCGACATGTACTTTCAATAAAACCGAAAATGAAGAAACAGTTCTCCATTTTCTGAACCTGCATGATAACATGGTTATGGAGAATGCCGGCGTTTCTTTCGGACGCAGGGGGATGATCAAAGATCATGGAATCGATTCGGCTGTCAGGATTTTTCCGATGGATGGCGGCGAAGGCCATTTCATCGCGAAAATGAGGAAGACCGGAACCTCTGCGGCAGCGAAGGAGCCGGGACTGATGAAGTCTGATCCCATTGACAGGTCTGCCAGGGCTTTCCTGGAAGAAATGCTTGAGACTCCCTATCCGTATCTTTTCCAGAAAGCAGGCCGTGTTTACGGCGGCACACAGCCGTTTGTCTCAGCCGGCAGCTGCCATCTGATCCGCAGCCAGGTATTCCTTGGCGAAGTGATCAAAGGCCGGTTTGAACCTTCCCATCATTTCTTCCTGTCATCCTTCAGCAGGTTCATAAGAACCGCTGAACTGAATGATGAAGACATCATCCGCTATTTCCATGGCGAACAGATTGCCGGCGTTTTTGAAAAGGGCTGGACAGCTGTCACCTGGCACGGACATGCGGTGGGCGGCGCGAAATCGGACGGCAGGAATCTCAAGAACAAATATCCGAAACAGCTTCGTTTCCGTTAGGAGCTTTTATGAAACTTGAACTCTTCAGTTTTATTGACGAGACACTTGAACTCTATGAGCGCAGGATGCCTGCCTTTTACTATGCGGAAGGGCAGATCAAAAACGCGTTCCGGGCGATGTTCAATGACGGTGAGTCGGTTGTCTCCTTCAGAACCAGGATCAAGAGCCTGAATTCCCTGAAAGAGAAGCTGATCCGCAACCAGTTTTATCTTGATTTTGATTCGGCCGAAGACGCGATCAATCATCTCAGCGACCTGATCGGCATTATCATGCAGTGCCGTTTTATCCGCAACGAGGCGGAACTTTACAAGCAGATGTTCGAATTCTTTGAAGAATCCGACGGCGGCTACAGCCGCTGCATCATCGACAAGAATATCTTTCTCAACCTGCGGATGCCGCAGCCTCAGATCCAGCGCAACGGTTTCACAATCTTCCGGATTGACGGCTATTATCTGTTCAATGAATCCAGGATCAATTTTGAGCTGCAGATCAAATCGCTGGTTCATACATTCTGGAGTGAAATTGAACATGAGGTCGTATACAAGAATCCTGACTTTGTCATGTATGATTCCTTCAACCGCAATATGCTCGGGGCAATCCGTGACAACCTTGACGTCGTCGACCGCCAGCTGGAAATCATGTACAAGGAAATCTCCTATGAATCCAAACGGGCCCAGATCGGCATGGATGAGCAGGGGTTCAAGGTCTTTGTGGCAAGATCCGTCAATGACCTTGTCAACCGCAAGATGAAGGAATCGGTCGGCTTCACGACGGATTTCAAAAAATGTTCCGCGACGATTGCCCAGTACATCTATATCCACGATTTCGCCAACGGGGAAAACAACCGGGAGAAGATGATCACATATCTTGAGATGCTCAGCGTCATGAAGGACAATCCGCTCGATTTCTCTGAAAAGATTGTCCTTGAAACCGAGTTCTCACATTATGATCCGTTTGTCGACAGACTCGGCAGATATATGGCAGGGCAGCTCAACGTCAATTTCCAGTGGCATGTCTTCTTTACAATCCTGTTTACCATCCAGGCGGAGAAGGATTCGGTCGACCTTGCGAATTTCTGCAAGATCATCAAGCTGCTTCTGATCCAGCCGCGCTGGTTTGCCGGCACATTCAGCCATTTTGCGAAAGAGGACGCGGAGGCAGTCAGAAGCGAGCTGAGCAATATTCTTCTCGATGCCCTGATTGACGCCAACACAATCCGGATCGTCTATGAGGACAATCTTTACCGCTGCATGAATATCTTCCGTTCCTTCACTGACAAGATCTCAGAAAGATATCCGGACATTGAATCCTACCGCAATGACCAGTCGGCGGTGCGAAATGATCTTTATCATCAGATCGCGATTCTTTTCCACTGAAAACAAAATGTGTATAATAAATCAAGAAGAAGAGGAGAGTAACCATGGCTCAGGATTATGTAGTATTGGACGATCAGAATACCAACGGTATGATCGCTGTCAATAAGTCAGTATTCAAGGCAATTGCCGAAATCAGCATCGACGAGATTGAGGACGCTATCCAGATTCCCAATTCCCGTTTCACAAAACCGCTGGCGATCCGTATTGAGGACAACCGTCTCAACGTTGAAGCGGATGTCAGACTGAAGTACGGCGCAAATGTCGAACAGACATGCGAACTGGTCCAGAACCGCATTTATGAGAACATTCTGTTCATGACAGGGTTCAAGGCCAATAAAGTTACTGTAAATGTCAGCGGATTTGAAAATTAATCTGTTGACAACACAACGCTGATATTGTTTAATATCTAGGTACATTGAAATAACGGAAAGAAGAAGCACCACTTCTCACCTGAGAGTCCGCAGGACCTGGGTACAAGGCCGAAAGCAAAAAGATGACTTTTTTCGGACAGGTGCGGCTTCGCACCTGTTTTTTCAATCACAGGAGGATCACTTGGGAAGGATCAAGAATAACAAAAACAGAAGAAAAGAACCTACGGACATCGTTAACGAGGATATTCGTTTCAGAGAAGTTCTGGTCATCGGACCCAATGGCGAACAGATGGGTGTCATGATGCGCCGGGAAGCGCTTGAAAAAGCCTATGAAATGAACCTTGATCTGCTCTGTGTCGCGCCCAACGCGCAGACTCCCGTCTGCAAGATCGTTGACTACGGCCGCTACCGCTTCGAGGAACAGAAGAAAGCCCGCGAAGCTAAGAAAAAGCAGCACGTCACCGAAATCAAGCCGCTCAGAGTCTCACCTGTCATTGACGAAAATGATTTCAACACCAAGCTGAATCAGGCCCGCAAGTGGATCGAAGAAGGCCAGAAAGTCCGCATCGACATGCGTTTCAGAGGCCGTATGATCACAAGACAGGAAGTCGGAAAAGAGATCATCAGCAAGTTTACCGAAGCGATCTCTGACATTGCGGAAGTCAGCAAGTCAGCCTCGCTGGAAGGCAACACAATGTCCGTTATATTCTCACCGAAGAAGGGCAAGTAAAGGAGAACGATATGAAAGCAAAAGCAAAGAAGCCTAAGAATTACAAGATGAAGACAAAGAAAACCTTTGCAAAGCGCAGCAAGCTCACAGGCACCGGCAAACTCAAGGTACAGCATAACTACGTATCACACTTCGCTGCTAACAAATCCCACAAGCAGAAGATGCATCTCGCCAAGAGCACAACAGCTAACGCCACAGACGTAAAGCGTGACAGACAGCTGCTTCAGGGTTAATCAAGGAGGGCAATGAAAGATGAGAGTTAAAGGATCAACACCTACGCGCAACAGACGCAAGAAGGTTTTAAAACAGGCCAAGGGCTATTTCGGAAGCAAGCATCTTCTGTACAGGACTGCCAATGAGCAGGTCATGCACTCACTGAAGTATGCATATATCGGCAGAAAGCAGACAAAGCGTGAAATGCGCAAGCTCTGGATCGCCAGAATCAACGCTGCTGTCAGACCTTATGATCTGTCCTACAGCAAATTCATGCACGGACTGAAGCTGGCTGATATCAATATCAACCGCAAGATGCTCTCCGAGATCGCAATCCACGACGAAAAGGGTTTTGCTGAAATCGTTGACGCAGCCAAGAAGGCTCTTGATTCCGCAAACTGAACTTGCAATCAAAATAGTCTTATAGTATTATTTACAGGCACGAAGGAACATTGATTCCTTCGTCTGCGGCGTGTTGGTGAAGCGGCTCAACACACTGCCCTCTCAAGGCAGCATTCACGGGTTCGAACCCCGTACACGTCACCATGAATACAGGATAACCCGCAAGCAATTGCGGGTTATTTTTCAAAATAAAGGAGATTGTATGACATATCAGTTCCATACCGACACGGATCCGAAAGTCCTCGATGAATTTGTCATCAATTCAGACCAGAACAACCTCTTCCAGTGCTCCGAGTGGGTGCGGGTCAAAAACAACTGGGACCATATGCTGACAAGCGTTACAGATGAAAACGGAAAGATCTGCGCGACGGCGCTGGTTCTGATCCGCAGAATGCCGATGGGCACAACGCTCTTCTATGTCCCCAAAGGTCCCGTCATGAACTACAACGACCACAACCTGGTCCGCTTCATGTTTGACAATCTGAAAAGGGAAGCGAAGAAGAGAAAAGCCATCGCTCTGCGCTTCGACCCGAAAGTCATGTACAGACGCTATGATGTAAAGCGCAAGGACGAAGAAAACCCGACGATGAACGAAGGCGTGATCAGCTTCCTCAAATCGCTGGGCGCTGAGCACAAGGGCTTTACAAAGATGATCGCGGAAACAACCCAGCCCCGCTTCAACGCGGAAATGGATGTTGACCCGGATTATTACAGCAAGCTTGACCGCAAGACAATCCGTTCGATCGAAACCGCGAAGAAGAAGGGAACCGAAGTCTATACCGGCCATGAATATCTCCAGGATTTCTGCACGGCCATGCATTATACGGAAGTCCGCAAAAAGATCGCGCTGAGAAATGAAGAATATTTCCGCAACATGATGGAAGTATACGGCGACAACGCGTTATGCATGGTTGCCAAGCTGAATCTGAAAAAGCAGATGGATATGCTGGAAAGCCGGATCGCCGAACATGAGGAAGCCCTCAAAGGCGAACTGACCAGAAAGCAGAAGGGGATCCATGAAAGAGGACTCGCGGAGGATACGGCCGAGCTTGAAAAGCTGAAGGCTGACCGTGAGACTGCCGGTGAGGATGAAATGATCCTGTGCGGCATTCTTGCCTGTTATAACCGCAACATGATGGAAATCTTCTACATGGGCAACAATCCCAACGCGATGAGAATCAGGGCAAGCTATCTGCTCTACAACAAATGCATCGAATTCTGCGCTGAACATGGAATCCGTGAATGTTCCTTCGGCGGCATGGAAGGCACGCTGGATGACGGCCTGACCGTCTTCAAATCCAACTTCCTGATGAATGTCGAGGAAGCGATCGGCGAATTCAACTTTGTCCTGAACAGACCTGTCTACTGGGCATTTGACAAAGCATATCCCTATGTCCTGAAGACAGCCGCAAAAATCCGTTCCAAAGAGTAATCCCTGAACCGTATCAGCTGATGATGCGGTTTTTTCATGGATGGGTCCCTGCCGTACTGCGCAATGGCAGCGGTGTATGTATAATGAATTCAGAAGAAATTCTGAGCAGTCAGTTAACAGGGAATCGGTTATGAAAAGATTTTTGTTCTGGTCAGGGATGGCAGCGGCGGTATGTTCAGCCCTGAGTTTTATCATCAGCCGCTGGTTCTGGTGGGTCGGCGGCAGCGTCATGGACGGGGAAAGCAGCTTCTATACGGAGGTTTACCGGAAGTATTCAACCGCCGTGAAATGCGGCTGGATTTTTCTAGCGGCGGCTGTGATTTTGCTGGCGCTGTATTTTCTGCTTTTCAGGAAAAAGCAGATTTAAAAAAAATAATGAGAATTAAAAAAGGCACTGAATTCCGTCCATGACGGAAGGATCAGTGCCTTTTCAATACTTCAGTTTTCGGTGCTACTGCAGTTCGCTTTCCAGCTGGGCAATGGAGAGATCCAGTCTTCTGAGTGTTTCTTCGCTGCCGAGAATATAGGCGATTTCAATGGCGCCGCCCGGTGTCGAGGAAAGACCGGTAATGGCAAGACGCAGCGGGAAGAGAACCTGGCCGTTCTTCTTTTCGATCTTTTTGGGAACTTCCATGAGAATTTCATGAAGAGCTTCCTCGCTCCAGTCTTCCTGGACCGCCAGAACTTCGCGGCATGCCTTCAGGGATTCAAGAGCGACCTGCGGATTGGACTTCATCTTCTTGTGATTGTAGAGATCAATGGAGAAGGCAGGGAATTCATCGAAGAATCCAAGCATACCCGGAATCTCATTGAGAGTGTTGGCTCTGGGCTGGACGATGGCGGCGATCTTTTTCTTGTCGCAGTCACGTCTGACAGCTTCGTCGATATACGGCTTTACAAGATCATAGTAGGAATCAAGGTCCATGCCTCTTAACCACATGCCGTTGAGCCATGTCAGTTTTTCGGGATCGAAGATGGCGCCGCTGGTGCCGATTCTCTTGACATTGAAGGCCTGTACGAGTTCATCCAGCGTGAAGATTTCACGGTCTTCCTCAGGCGCCCAGCCGAGCAGGGCGATATAGTTGAGGATCGCTTCCGGCAGGTATCCCTTTGCGACAAGGTCCTGGAAGGAGGCGTCACCGTTTCTCTTGGAGAGCTTGGAATGCTCATCCTTCATGACCGGCGGGCAGTGGATATAGCGGGGAATATCCCAGCCGAAGGCCTCGTAGATCAGGTTGTACTTCGGTGTTGAGGAAAGATATTCCATGCCTCTGACAACGTCTGTAATGCCCATCAGATGGTCATCGATGACGTTGGCGAAGTTATATGTCGGGAAGCCGTCGCTCTTCATGAGAACCTGTTCATCCAGGGTTTCATTGTCAACTGTGATTGTTCCGAATACTTCATCGTCAAAGGAAGTGGTGCCGCTTTCGGGGATTGTCTGTCTGATGACAAACTTTGCGCCTTCAGCGATTCTTCTTTCACATTCCTCAGCGCTGAGCTTTTTGCAGGGATCATCATATTTGAAGCTGTCGCCGGCCGCCGCTCTTTCCGCCGCGATCTTTTCTTCATCGCAGAAGCAGTAGTGGGCGCCGCCTCTTTTAATCAGCTTTTTCGCATAGTCCATATACAGGCCGCTGCCGACTCTTTCGCTCTGGACATAGGGACCGTAATCACCGCCGACATCCGGTCCTTCATCATGTTTCAGGCCGCATGACTTCATGGTGTCATAAATGATGTCGGTCGCTCCTTCAACCAGACGTCCCTGGTCGGTATCCTCAATTCTGAGAATGAAGACTCCCTCGGGATCCTTTTTGGCAACCAGGTACGCATACAGCGCGGTTCTCAGGTTGCCGATATGCATATAGCCGGTGGGACTCGGCGCAAATCTTGTACGTAATGTCATCGTGAACTCCTTTATTAATAACCTCATCAATTCTACATCGGATCAGCTTTCTAAACAAGAAAGCAATCCCTGCAGGGCGGGGATTGCTGTTTCTTCAGTCTGTATAGTTGTCGAAATATCCCTGGATGTAGACAAACGGTGTTCCCTTG
>JAUNJW010000170.1 GCA_030533035.1 Erysipelotrichaceae bacterium | reverse complement strand
CATGCGCCCTCAGCAAGATCTGCTATCTCAATGAGAATGACTGCAATGACTACCGCATTATCAGCGGGATCAGGACCGGCCGGACGCTGCAGGATTCTTCACTGCCGCTGATCAAGGGCAGGCATTATCTCAGTCCGGCGGAAATGGCTGCGCTTTATGAACCGGACGATCTGCAGAGAACAGACGAAATCGCCTCTGAATGCCGGGCGGACTTTGAACTCGAAAAGACAGGACTTCCCGTTTATCAGTCAAAAAACAATGTCCCCGCCGAAGAATACCTGCCGGCTCTCTGCCGGGCAGGTCTCAAGAAGCGGCTTAACGGCGTCTTTGATGAAAGATACATGGAAAGACTCAGCTATGAGCTCAATGTCATCGCGAAGATGCATTTTGAAAACTATTTCCTGATTGTCTATGACTTTATCCGCCATGCCCGCTCAAAAGGCATCTACATCGGTCCGGGCAGGGGCTCCGCTGCCGGCTCGCTGGTCGCGTACTGCCTTGGCATCACCCAGATTGACCCGCTGAAATATGATCTTCTTTTTGAACGTTTCCTCAATCCGGAAAGAATCTCGATGCCGGATATTGATACAGATATTCCCGATGACAGGCGCCAGGAGGTCATAGACTATGTCGCTGAAAAGTACGGCTATGACCATGTCGCCAATATCGTGACCTTCGGCACCCTGGGTGCCAGACAGGTCATCCGCGACGTCGGCAAGGTGACCGGCGTCATGCAGAGAGACATCGATATGATCACCAGGCTGATCGGCTCAGCGGCAGGAATGACCCTGGAAAAGGCATACAGTTCCAACCAGAGGCTGCGCCAGGTGGTCGAGGCTTCTGAATCCTGCAAAACTCTTTTTGAAACCGCGAAGCGGCTGGAAGGACTGCCGCGCCATACAAGCACACACGCGGCCGGCATTGTCATGTCGGAAAAACCGCTTGAGGATATTGTCCCGACCGTACGCATGAACGAAGGTCTCAGAACAGTCCAGTATACGATGGAGTATCTTGAGGATAAGGGACTGATCAAAATGGACTTCCTCGGCCTGCGCAACCTGACGATCATCGATGAGATTGTTCAGATGATCCGTAAGGATGAACCTGATTTTGACATTATGAAAATTCCGCTTGATGACAGCGATGTGTACAGACTTTTTGAAAATGCCGACACAACCGGTGTTTTCCAGTTTGAATCGGAAGGAATGAAGAACCTCCTGCGCCGCATGAAGCCGAAGAATTATGAGGATATGACAGCGGCCCTGGCCCTGTTCAGGCCGGCGAGCGCCGACAGCATTCCGGCATATATCGCCAACAAGCAGAATCCTGACGCCATCGTCTATCCGCTGGCGGAGCTTGAACCGGTGCTCAGAAGCACTTACGGCGTGATGATTTATCAGGAACAGGCGATGCTGACGGCGGAAATCGCAGCCGGCTTCAGCCTCGGCCGGGCAGACGTCCTGCGCAAGGCGATGTCCAAAAAGAAGGAAGACCAGATCAATAACCTGCGCAGTGAGTTCATGACCGGCTGCGCGAAAAACGGCGTCGCGAAGGAAACTGCCGAAAAACTGTTTGATCTTGTTTCACGCTTCGGCGGCTATGGCTTCAACCGCTCCCACGCGGTTGCCTATGGCCTTGTCGCTTACCAGACAGCCTATGTCAAAACCCACTGGCCGCTGTATTTCTATATCGCGCTGCTCAACAGCGTGATCGGCGATGAGAACCGCAGCTCGCTGTACGTCGATGAATGCCGGCGCAGAAATATCAGGGTGCAGAATCCTGATGTCAACCGTTCCTCCATCCGCGCCGTGACAGACGGTCAGAACATTCTGCTGCCGCTGTCGGCGGTCAAGTCAGTCGGTCTTCATGCCGGCAATATCATCATTGCCGAACGTGAAACCGGCGGCCTGTACAGGGACTTTTATGATTTCACAGCGAGAATGCTGATCCATAAAGTCGGCCGCCAGGTCATTTCACAGCTGATCGACGCCGGGGCCCTGGACTGCTTCGGCATGGGCCGGGCAACGATGAAGAACGGGCTTGACGAGGCAATTTCCTACGGGGAACTGATCCAGGTCTCGGACGGTTCGCAGATTTCCATCGATCTCGGTCTTGTGTCCAAACCGGTTCCGGTACGCCAGAAGGACGACCGTGAGGAGATGGCCGAAAATGAAAAGAACGCCCTTGGCTTCTGCCTGAGCGAGCAGCCGGTTGTCATGGTCCGCCAGCGGGCCGGCATCACTGAGCCCTCGATTGCCGTACTGAGCCGGATGAGGGGAAAGGTCTACGGCTTCGGGCAGATCCGCAGCGTCAAGCAGCACCGGACAAAGCAGGGTGAAATGATGGCATTTGTCAAAATTGCCGATGAAACAGGAGAAATCGACACTGCCGTCATGCCCCGTCTTTACCGCTCGGCGGCACCGGTTCTGCTTCGTGGAACATACATCCGTTTTAATGGTAAAATATCCCAGGAGGGATCAATGATCCTGGATGAAATCAGGGTGATCCCAAAGAAATGAGAGTAGCATATGACTAGAATTCTGATTGTTGATGATGAAGAAAACATCCGTGAGGTAGTCCGTGAATACTGCGAACTCAACGGCTGGATGGCCGATGAGGCACCGGACGGGATGGACGCCCTGGAAATGGTGAAAAATACTGATTATGACTGTGTCATTCTCGACGTCATGATGCCGCGTCTTGACGGCTTCTCCACTTGCCGTGAGATCAAGAAGCTCAAGCAGATTCCGGTAATCATGTTAAGCGCGCGCCAGGAAGAATACGACAAGCTGTTCGGCTTTGAACTCGGTGTTGACGATTATGTCGTCAAGCCTTTCTCTCCCAAGGAACTGATGGCGAGAGTCAAGGTTGTGCTCGAGCGCGGCCGTCACACAGGCAATTCGGTCATGAAATTCGGCGGGCTTGAAATTGACGCCCTCGGCAGAACGGTATCGGTCAACGGGGAAAAGGTTCAGCTAACCCCGAAGGAAATCGATCTGCTGCTCTATATGGCTGCCCACAGGAATATCGCGCTTTCCCGCGAAACTCTTCTTGAGGAAGTCTGGAACTATGACTATTTCGGTGACGACAGAACCGTTGATACCCATATCAAGATGCTGAGAAGAAATCTCGGCGAATACCGGGACTGCATCGTGACCGTCCGCGGAATGGGGTATAAATTTGAAGCTTGATCTGCATGGTATCAGATTCCGTTTCTGGCTTGTCTTCTTTGCGCTGGCGATCGGCATTACGGTCTTTATCGGCGCCCTGCAGACAGGTCTGATCCGGCCATATTACCGCAACTCAAAAATCCAGTCTGTCCGGGTGGTCGCTGATCACCTGGAAGACAGCCTGGTCGAAAGCCGCAGCACGGAATCGTCCGTGCAGGCGGCGCTCAGGGAAGCGGTAAACAACAGCGTGTGCGTAGTGATGTTCAATGAAAGCGGCACACGTGTTTATGATGCCGACAGCCTGGGAGCAGGCTGTATTTTCACGAATCCCCGCAATTCTGAAATCAGGGGAATGCTGACAGCAGAAGGAATGCAGCAGCTGCTCGCTTCTGAATCATCCGAATACTCCGCCAATTACACAAACAAGAGCACCGGCCAGGAGATGATCATCTATGCCCGCCGGATCAGCGAGCCGCTGGCAACCTATTACATGTTTGTCAACTCACCGCTGGAACCGGTCGATTCGGTCGTGACATTCTTTACCCGCCAGTACGCGTACTACACCGCCATCGCGATTGTCATCGCCTCGCTGGTCGCGTTCTATGTATCGCGGACGATTACCCGCCCGGTAGTCAGAATGAAGAATGAAGCGCTCAAGCTTTCCAACGCCGACTACGACACGGACTTTGAAGGCGGCGCCTATACTGAAACGCAGGAACTTGCCAATACCCTGAACAACGCCTCCGAGCAGCTGCGCAGGATTGACAATCTGCGGCGCGACCTGATTGCCAATGTCTCGCATGACATCCGCACACCGCTGACCGACATCCAGGCCTATGCCGAAATGATCCGTGACGTCTCCGGTGAAAACCCCGAAAAACGCCGCAAGCACCTCAATGTCATCATCCGCGAAACCCAGTACATGAACCGCCTGGTCAATGACATGAGCGAGCTTTCCAAGTTACAGTCAGGCAATTATGAGCTTAACCGCACGAATATGGATATCTGTGAAACGATCAGGGACATCGTCGATATGGATGAAACCCTGATCCGCCAGGCCGGCGTTACGGTGCATGTCGATATTCCGGATGTCCTGACTGTATACGCGGATGAAATCAAGATTTCGCAGGTCATCGCCAATTACCTTTCCAATGCCATCAAGCATACGCCGCAGGGCAAGTCAATCTGGATCCGGGCCTGGATGAAGGATGACGAGGAAACTGTCCGGGTGGAAGTCGAGGATGAAGGCGAAGGCATCGATCCTGCGGACATTCCCTATATCTGGGACAGATATCAGAAATCATCCCACAGTTTCTCGCGTTCCATGACCTCCACCGGGCTTGGCCTGGCGATTGTCAAGGGAATCGCCGATGCCCATGGCGCCGGCTATGGCGTTGAGTCAGAACCGGGCGAGGGAACCACATTCTGGCTGGAACTGAGGGAAACCCATGAAGCGTGATTATCTCAACGGAACACCGTACACAATGATACAGAAAGATGGCATGTATCATTTCTCTTCGGATACCGAGCTTCTCGGCAGATTCCTGACGGTACGCCATAAAGACACAGTGCTTGATATCGGATGCAGCAGCGGAGCGCTGCTGCTTTATACCGCTGTGCATAAA
>JAUNJW010000403.1 GCA_030533035.1 Erysipelotrichaceae bacterium | reverse complement strand
ATCACTCTTACCGAGCGTGCTTGATGATATTATCATCTTTATTCTTCACTGTCAAGCATTTAATCAAAATTTTTTGATTGATTTTCTCAACTGTGTTGTGCTGAACTCATTCGCTCAGCGAGTTATATTAAACTCCTGATTGATGATAAATGCAAGCGTTTTTTTTATTATTTTTCCATTTCTTTTTCATCCTCTTTCTGAACCCCTGAAATGCATTGTTCAGCTGTCAATCTGAGACTTTTTCAGCATCATTAACTGTTCTTTACTGAATAGAAAAAGGAACTGCGCCGCAGTTCCCATCAAACAAACCTTGGATGATTCTGTTCACTCTTCTATAAATGTGATTTTCACGCCTTCCGGACTTTCAATGCTGAATGTTCTCAGACCGGTGTATGGATCCAGCGCATATTCTGATACAGGAATTTCACTTTCCTCCAGGCGCTTGCGGATCCTTTCTGAATTATTGGCGGCGATTGTAATCTGCTGGGCCGGAACCGCAGTCCCTTTCGCAGCCGGAATGATTTCAACCTGTGTCCCGCTGCATTCATACAACAGTCTTGTTTCTTTGTCATCTGTCTGCTCATGGAACAGGAAGAATCCGAGATCCTCACTGAAGAACTTTCTGGTTCCTTCTATGTCGCTTGTATAAACAGTGGCCCGCATCATATGGATCTTATCCATAAACGGATAAACCGGTTTTTTTCTGGCGCTGCGGCGCCATTTTCTTCTTGACCTGATTTCAGAGCGCCAGTTCGGATGTGTATTGACATAGGCTACAGTAATATAGAAAGCCTGGCCGATGATGCCGCCAAGTGTATTTGTAATAATGTCATCCATATCATACAGACCAGTTCTGGTCAGCAGCTGGACGTTCTCAATAAATACTGAAGTCAGAAAACAGACCGGGATTGTCCGCCGGCTGACGTCGCGGCGGAACCAGTCAAAGATATACGGCAGCAGATAGCCCATCGGTATCAGCATGGCAATATTCATCAGAACCTGCGCGATTCCTCCGGTGCTGACAATATGGATATGTTCAAGCGCACTGCGCGGCCCTTCGGTCATCAGGATGTTGATGATATCAAGAAGGCCGAAATCAATATAGAATGATCTCCTGAAATCCTGCAGCAGCTCATTGGAATTAATCCGGTAATCTTTTGATGCGGAGCGTGAGAGAAAGGTTACGTAGGCTACGGCAAGCAGATAGATCCCGAACATAATAATCAGAAGCTGCTTGCGGCGTCTGAGAAGACGGTCCGCGTCCGGATTTGTGCTGATTCCGTCACTGATGGAAATACCGAGTTTCCGGCAGAAATAACGGTCGGCCCACGGCAGGACAAAAACCATAACAATCACAAGAACTGTCACGATGAGATTGACTGATAAGCTTTCCGGGTTAAAAAACATATCTTCTCCTTATTACGCAGTAATAATTGTACATCCGCCCAGGCCGGTGTCACAGGTTGTTTTTATAACTTAAATTTTAAATTGCGGATCTTGCTGAAAAGAAAGACGAAAAAAAAGGAAGAGAATGAACTCTTCCAAAGAACCTG
>JAUNJW010000169.1 GCA_030533035.1 Erysipelotrichaceae bacterium | reverse complement strand
CGGGCACACAGAAGCCCCATCCATATTGCTCAGCAATTGGGTGGGGTAACTTCACCCGCAATTACAGCTTCGCGGCCGCTAAAAACGTCTACGAATACGGGGATGTCCACGGCAGCGGCGAAAAGAAAAGAACCATGAGCGAGCAGGAAGCTGTCCAGCTGCGGATCTTTGCCGGCGGCGCCGCCGATTTCTACAAGGACTGGATCCGGGGAAAATACAGCCTTTCAGCTGAAGAAGCCGCGCATGCCATGGCTGAGATCCTGCCGCCGTTTCTCAAGGGTGAAATCTTCAAAAATTCTGAAAATGATAAGACTGCCATGTAAAAAAGCCCTTCCGGGCTTTTTCAGGCTATGGAGCGGCGTACGGGAATCGGACCCGCGTATTCAGCTTGGGAAGCTGACATTCTACCATTGAATCAACGCCGCGTTGCGTAAGTAATTATACAACCGATGCCGCAAATAGACCAGTATAAGAAATCGGCCGTAACATGGTATAATCCGGCGTATGGAGAAGCGTTCATTTACAGTCAGGGAAGCCGCAGCGCTCTGTGACTGGTATGAGAAAAACAAAAGAGAGTTTCCCTGGCGTGACACCGGAAATCCTTACGACGTCTGGCTCAGCGAGATCATGCTGCAGCAAACAAGGATTGAAGTTGTCAGGAAAAGATTCCTTCAGTTTAAAAGCGAACTGCCTGACATCAAGGCGGTTTCTGAATGTGAGGATGACCGCCTGATGCGCTTATGGGAAGGCATGGGCTACTATTCCCGGGCCAGGAATCTGAAAAAATGCGCACAGGTTCTCATGGCAGAATACGGCGGCTGTTTCCCTCAGGATGAAGCGCTTCTGAAAAAACTCCCGGGCATCGGTCCCTATACCGCCGGCGCCGTCGCATCGATCTGTTTTGACCTGCCGGTCCCGGCTGTGGACGGAAATGTTTTAAGAGTTCTGCACAGACTGCTTGCAATCCGTGATGACGTCCGTGATCCTTCATCGGTGAAAAACGCGCAGATGCTTCTGAAGCCTGTTCTTGAGGATGAAAGCATCTCTGCGGGAACACTGAACCAGGCACTGATGGAACTGGGAGAAGTTGTCTGCATTCCCAACGGGACGCCTCTCTGTGATGAATGCCCATGGAAGGACGCCTGCAGGGCGCATAAGGACAATCTTACTTCCGAAATCCCCTTCCGCTCGGCAAACAGGCAGCGCACAGTGCAGGAAAGAACCCTGCTTGTCATCCGTGACGGCAGCCGCTTCCTGATGAACAAACGGAGTGCACGGGGTCTTCTGGCTGGCCTGTATGAGTTTTACGGCGTTGAAAGATATCTGGATGAAAAAGAAGCGCTGGAATGTGTCCGTGGGCTTGGCCTTGTTCCTCTGCGGATTCACCGTCTTCCGGATTCAAAACATATATTTACCCACCGCGAATGGCATATGAAGGCTTTTGAGATCATGGTGGAGGACGCTTCTGATTTTGAAAACGAATCAATGTTCCTGGTCACAAAAAAGGAACTGGAATCACTCGCAGTTCCTTCAGCGTTCAGAGTTTATACTGACTGGTATGCATTACGGGAAGAATCATTCTGATTCAGCCGGCGCTGCCGGTTTTTTCTTTGACCGGAACACGCGTTTTTCCGTCTTTGTTTTCTCTGCCGGCTTCTTTTCCTCTGTCTTTGCAGGGGATTTCTTCTGTTTCGCTTTCTTTGCGCCCTGTTTCTTCTTCACCGGTTTTGCGGCTTTTGCCTTCTTCGGCTCGTTCACGGGTTCCGCTTTCTTTACGGCGTCAGTCCGGATCGTCGCGGTATCCTGTTTCCAGGCCGCCTGGTTGTCGCCGCCCCTGTGCATGAGGAACTGGGCCGCTGTGTTGAGATCCTCAAAGACACAGCCCTGGGTGAACTGGACACGGCCGTTTTCCATGGAATGGAAGTATCCTCTTTCATCGAGGTCAAGATACAGCTTGCGCATCTTCTTCATTTCCCTGGGACTGTATTCCTTCATGACGGAGCCGGACATGACCTCGATTCTGCCGTCATCCATTTTCATCGCCCTGGCATTGACCGTCGGCGCGTTGAGACTCCAGGTGACACGGTCTGTTTCAGGCAGTACAGCCGGTTTTTCCTTGATCGAGTTGGCGCCGTTATAGGGATAGATGCGGATGATCTGTTCCGTGAGCTCATGGCACCGCTTCAGGATTTCATCCTTTGTCCACTTCTTCTTTTTCAGGATTTCCGTATTCATCCGGATATGAAGTGTCTTTGAGAGAATCTTCTTCTTATAATTGAAATCCTCATTGCCCATCTTTGAGTTGTCATAGCGGGCGCATAAGGTCAGGTTGCCGATCAGGTTGGCATAGAAGGTATATTCGTCCTCATCCTTTGTCCCGGAGTTCTTCACCCACCACTCATTGGGGTTCTGGGGCATGATGTGCTCGATGTTGAGATCCGACGTGTCAACGGCGGCACTGGCGCCGAACATCTCGATTCTTTCCAGGACCGGCCGGATGCACATCAGGGAGTAGGCGTTGAGTTCCTTCATCTGGGTGCGCAGCTGGTCATCCGTCGGCATCGCCAATGACTTGCCGCGGTTGTAGGTGATCAGGTTGACCTTGGTCAAAGAGAGAATGTCCTGGTTCTTATTGCGCTGATGGGCGCTGATGACTGTTCTTAACAGGGTCGGGAAATATCTGGAGAGAGAGGAAGAATCATTTCCGCAAAGTGCCCTTCTTGTCAGATAGGAATCAATCAGCCGGATTTCAGCCACCATCATGTTTTCGGAAATCTTCTTCTCATCAAACAGATGATACATTTCCATCAGGAACGGCGCCGGCATGACGGAATCTGAGCGGCGGAAGTCAGCGAGCGCCTTTTCAATGGCGGGATTCTCACTGGGTCCGATGTAGATGTCATGGTAATAGCGGCAGTAGCGGTTGATTTCCCTGAGTTTTGCCTCAGCGTCCTCATCCCAGCTGTTCCAGTAGGCTTTGAAGCCTTCATAGACGTCTCTTCTGTTGAGAAGCTCATATGTTTTGACGGCCAGCCAGAAGCGGAAGAATTCCTCCAGCTTTCTGGATTCCGGATACTGTTCCTCCAGCGGCTGCCAGTACATTTCATACAGTCTTTCCTGGACTTCATCGGTATGGTTCATCAGGACATAGTTCCTGATCAGGTCGGCCGAAGTCAGCGGCGCGCCGGTGGAGTTGATCGACTCGAAGATCTGCTGGGCGTTGTCGGTTTCCGACAGCGGGAACTCCAGGATATCCAGTCTGGTCAGGGAATCCAGGATTTCCAGCATGGTGTGCTTCTTCGCCATCTCCCTGATCCGTCTGATGATGAAGTCATAGTTGCGGTAGACGCCGGATTCCTTTTCCTTGCGGGAAAGATCATTCACGGAGCCGTAGACGAGTCTGGCATAGACGTCGTCGGCTGCCACCGCCGGCTTGAGACGGAGGGAGCCTCCTTCTGCCGCATGGCGGTTGTACAGGAAATAGTCATCAATCATGCCGGCCGTGACCCTGTCCTTTCTTTCCTCCGCGACCCGTTTGAGGGCGAGCAGGAAAATAAAGGTTGTGGTCAGTCTCTGCTGGCCGTCCACGATCTGCAGCTGCCTGAACATGGCTGAGATCTTGGAGTCAAGATAGATGATAATCCCGAGGAAATGCGAAGAGGTTCTGTTTTCAATCAGATCCTCCAGGTCGCTCATAAAACGCGCGGTTTCCTTCTGCGGATTCCACGTGTATGTTCTCTGATATACAGGGATGACAAACTGTGATCCCATCGTTGTTTTTATAAAGTCAGAAATACTTGTTCTGACGGGCTGTTTCAGCATAAATCAATCCTTTCGCAGGTAATTATAGCACACCGTGACATGCATTACTGCGGGCCGATCCCCAGCAGGCGCATGATGCGGTAGCCGAGAAGCGTATATGTCTCACGGAAAAGGAAAGGCACCTGGGTGGTAAGCGTAATATAGCGGGTGGAGGCAGTCGGCGAGCTGTAAGCTTTGATTCCGTTGTCCTCCGCCATTTCCATCGCCCTTCTCATATGCAGGGGATCGCTGACGATGATGGCGGTGTCAAAGCCGTACTCATCCATGATCTCCTTTGAATATTTCATGTTCTCATAGGTGACTGCGGACTTTTCCTCGAGGATCAGGACCTCTTCCGGAATTCCTGTTTCAATGGCATACTGCGAGGCGATCCAGGCGTCGGACACGCTGTTGCCGTATGCCACCCCACCGGTCAGGATGATTCTGTCGGCATAGCCCTGCCGGAAGAGTTCCGCCGCGTGGTTGATCCGCTCGGCAAAAACCGGTGTCACGCCGCTCTCATAGGCAGCCGCACCGAGGACAATAATGACATCCGCGTCCCGTTTTTCATCCTGGTTCCCGTAGGACCAGATATCCGCGCCGGTAACGGTGAAAATCAGGACCGGCACAAGGATCAGAATCAGAATAATGCGGAATATTGTTTTCTTTGTTCTGTTTGCCACTGCACAATCATAGCATTGTTCACACAGAAGAGAAATGAAACTTTGGTGAGGATCTGCCAGGATCTTCCTGTATTTGCGCCGGAAAACGCCCATATTGAAAAATGAAACTTTTTGAAAAAAACGTGTTGCAACAATCCACACCCCGTGCTAGTATAAATAGGCACCTGGCGCGTTGGTGAAGCGGCTTAACACACCGCCCTTTCACGGCGGCATTCACGGGTTCGAATCCCGTACTAGTCACCATTTTTATTAGGGGTATCGTACAATGGTAGTACATCGGTCTCCAAAACCGCTGATGGGAGTTCGATTCTCTCTACCCCTGC
>JAUNJW010000402.1 GCA_030533035.1 Erysipelotrichaceae bacterium | reverse complement strand
AATAACAATCGGCACAGCACTCATGCATAGAACCTGGTCAGGACCGGAAGGTAGCAGCCATACAAGCCTCTGTCTGCGTGTGCCGCTTTTTTGTATATGAAAACAGATGAAGAATACATGAGAATTGCTTTGAAGGAAGCTGAGAAGGCTGCCAAAGCGGATGAAGTACCTGTTGGATGCGTAATTGTACGAAATGGTGAGATTATTTCACGTGCCCACAATCTGAGAGAAAAAAACCAACAGGCAAACGCGCACGCGGAAATGCTGGCAATCCAGAAAGCAAGCAAAAAACTCGGAACATGGTGTCTGCAGGACTGTGATCTGTATGTAACTCTTGAACCCTGTATGATGTGCACCGGTGTGATTGGACATGCCAGGATCAAACGGCTTATTTACGGAACAGCTGATCCGAAAGGCGGAACAATCGATACTTTGATCCGTATTAAAGAGATTCCTCATCTGAAAACATATCCCAAGGAGATTGTTTCGGGAGTTATCCAGCCCGAATGTTCGGAAATTCTTTCTTCTTTTTTCAGTGAAAAACGGAAAAAGCCGAAAAAAGACAAGAATCAGTTCCTTACCGAGAATAACCCTGCATAATAGCAGGGCTTTTTTGTTATAATGATTCAATCAGGAGTGTGTCTATGACGAAAACAGCACTTTACCAGAAATACAGATCCGGAACGTTTGAAGAAGTGGTGGGCCAGGAATATGTGGTCAGATCCATCAAAAACGCAGTAAAATCCGGCAAAATAGGGCATGCATACCTGTTCTGCGGACCGCGCGGCACAGGTAAGACAACCATGGCGCGTCTGCTGGCCAAATCAGTCAACTGCACCAATCCTGAAAAGGCCCCGTGCGGCGTGTGTGAGAACTGCCGGGCAGCGATGAACGGCACCCATCCGGATATCATTGAAATCAATGCGGCCAATGAAACCCATGTTGAAGATATCCGTGACCTGATCGAAAGATCCCGTCTGGCGCCGATGATGGGCAGACATAAAATATATATAGTGGATGAGGTCCACCAATTATCCAGTGCCGCTTCCAGTGCATTGTTAAAAACACTTGAAGAACCGCCGGAAAACGTGATCTTTGTCCTCGCAACAACTGATCCGCAGAAATTGCTGCCTACCATTATTTCCCGCTGCCAGAGATTTGACTTCTCAAAAGTGAAGAAGAATCAGATTACAGCCCACCTGATGTCGATCGCTAAGAAAGAAAACATTGCGATGGAAGAAAGCGCCGCGGAAATGATCGCGGTCCTGGCTGACGGCGGAATGAGAGACGCCCTCAGCATGATGGATCAGTGCGCTTCCTATACCGGTGATCAGATTACCCTTGAGGCAATTGATCAGATCTATGGTCTTGCGACTACAAGAGAAAAGATTGATCTGATTAAAAATATTATCAACCGTGATCTTGAACAGATGCTGAAACAGATTTCAACTTATGAAGAAAGAGGAATTGATCTGCAGAGATTCAGCGACGGCATGATTGATATTCTCAAAGACTGTGTCATCTGGCAGAACACTCATAAATCAGAGCTGCTTAA
>JAUNJW010000401.1 GCA_030533035.1 Erysipelotrichaceae bacterium | reverse complement strand
TGATTTCAGCGCTGGTTCGTGTTTAGATGTGCAGAGTATATGAGGTCTGATTTATGCAGAACATGACGGAAGGATCCCTGTTTTCTCATCTGTGGCGCTATGCCGTGCCGCTGCTGCTGGCAAACTGGCTCCAGCTTGCCTATAATGCGGCAGACTCTATGATCGCCGGCAGATTTATCGGCCAGGATGCGCTGGCTGCGGAAGGAATTGCGGCACCGGTCATGAATCTGGTGATTCTGGCAATCTCGGGATTATGCATCGGAGCGGGCATCTTTATGAGTGAGCGTTTCGGCGCGGGCGACATGCCTGCCTTCCGGAAGTCGCTTTCCGCTGTCCTCAAAGCCGGCATCATCCTGAGTCTGCTTATTGCGGTACCCGGCTTCCTGTTCACTCCGCTGATTCTCAGACTCCTTGCGGTTCCGGAAAATATCTTCCGGATCACGACCGTCTATCAGCGGATCATCTTCATCGGAGTGCCTTTCACATTTATCTACAATGCCCTGGCGTCCGCCATGAAAAGTGTCGGTGATTCCAGACGGCCGCTGCGTTTTCTGGCTGTCTGCTCAATACTGAATATCATCCTGGATCTGATCCTGCTGGGTGTTTTTCACCTCGGTATCGCCACCAGTGCCATGACCACGGTATTTGCCCAGGTCTTCTCTGCTTTCCTGGCAGCCCACAGCATGATCACGGGAATGCCGGAACTGATCCCGCATGATGCAGAATGGAAAACAGATACGGCATTGCTGAAACGGGTCATGAATTACGGACTGCCCTCCGCATTGCAGCAGGCGGTGCAGCCGGTCGGCAAGCTGCTGATCCAGTCACAGGTCAATCTTCTCGGGGTCAGCACAATCGCCGCCTTCAACGCGGTCAGCCGAATAGACAGCTTCGCGCTGATTCCCGAACAGGGGATCGCCTCGGCAATCTCCACATGTATTGCCCAGAACCGCGGCGCTGAAAAACCGGACAGAATCAGAAAAGGCTTCCTGACAGGTATCGCCATGGAATTCTGCTACGGCATCCTGATCGGTCTGGCAGTCATGGTATCCGGAAGCCATCTCGTTGCCCTGTTCATCAAAGGAAGCGGCACTGCGGAAGTCATCAGCGAAGGAACCGCCTATCTTTCCGTCATGGCTCTGATTTATACACTTCCCGGTTTTACCAACGGTTTCCAGGGATACTGCAGAGGGGTGGGAAAGATTCCGGTTACCATTCTCTGCACATTCATTCAGATCTCCCTGCGCACCATCGGCACCTTCCTGCTGGCCGGCAGGATCGGCATCAGAGGCATCGCCGCAGCCAGCGGAATCGGCTGGACTGCCATGCTGCTGTTCGAAGTGCCGTTTGTCCTTCATCATATGAAAAATCTGGAGCAGAAGAGCTAACGAATGCGGGATCCCTGTCAGGGATCTCATTTATTTTGCGCAATCAGCCCCAACTTAAAAGACGGGGAGATTTCCCCGTCCTTACAACCTGATTGTCAATCAAAATATGCATGCTTTTCAGTTTTGACACTGACACTGCAGCGATCGTTTTCCTGCTGCAGAGGAGAAAT
>JAUNJW010000017.1 GCA_030533035.1 Erysipelotrichaceae bacterium | reverse complement strand
GAGATGATCGGCAGACTCGAGCCGGAAGTTGTTGTCACCGCTGCTGAAGAACAGCCGGAGGCTGCTGCAGAAATCAAGGAAGACAACTCTGACAGGGTCATGCTGATGAGGCTGGCGGCCGGTGCTGTTCTTTTCATCGCCGGACTGTTTGTCAGCGGCACTGCACAGATTATTCTGTCTCTTGCGGCCTGGCTGGTTCTCGGATATGACGTGCTTCTCAAAGCGGTCAGAGGAATCGGCAGAGGACAGGTTTTCGATGAACATTTCCTTATGGCAGTTGCCACAATTGCCGCAATCTATCTGAAGGATTACCGCGAGGCGGCCGGCGTCATGCTGTTTTATCAGATTGGCGAGTACTTCCAGGATATGGCGGTCAGGCGGAGCAGAAAGTCAATCGGCGAGCTGATGGATATCAGACCGGATTATGCTTTTGTCAAAGATGGCGGTGAATATATCCAGGTCAGCCCGGATGAAGTCAGACCGGGAGAAATCATCCGCGTCAAGCCGGGCGAAAAGATTCCTCTCGACGGTGTGATTGTCAATGGTGCTTCCTGTCTTGACACATCATCGCTGACCGGTGAGTCCCGGCTGCAGGATGTCGATGTCAATGACAGCGTCATCAGCGGCGCTGTCAATGAAACAGGCGTCCTGGAAATCCGCGTTACAAAAGAATACGGCGAGTCCACTGTTTCCAGAATACTGGAACTGGTGGAAAACGCTGATTCCAGCAAGGCGAAACAGGAGAAATTCATTACAAAATTCTCCAGATGGTATACGCCTCTGGTTGTCTTGTCAGCTGTATTGACGGCAATTGCTGTCAGTGTGATTTACGGCGATATCAACGAAGGAATCCGCCGTGCCTGTACATTCCTGGTTATCTCCTGTCCGTGCGCTCTTGTCATTTCCATTCCGCTTTCGTTCTTCGCCGGAATCGGCGGACTTTCCGGAAAAGGAATTCTCGTCAAGGGAGCCAATGTCATCGAGACGCTGGCGAATGTCAGACAGGCTGTCTTTGACAAGACAGGCACTTTGACAACAGGCGAATTCTCGGTGGAAAAAACAGTCGGAACAGAAATGCCTGAGCAGGCACTGCGTGACGCGGCGTATGCTGAGTATTTCTCCTCACATCCATTGGCTGAAGGAATCAGAAGATCCTTTGCCGGAAGTATCGATGAAAAGAAGATTGCCAATGTCCGCGACATCGCCGGCAGAGGCCTCAGCGTGACCGTTGACGGAGATGAAATCCTGGCCGGCAACTACAAGCTCATGAAAGAAAACGGTATTGAATGTGAGAAAGTCACTGAAGCCGGATCTCTTGTCTATGTTGCCCGCAATGGTATCTATGAAGGCTGTCTGGTCCTCAATGACAACATGAAGGAAGAAGCTGTCAGCGCGGTCAGCGAACTTCATGCCAAAGGCACCCGCTGTATCATCGTTTCCGGTGACAATCAGGAACTGGCTGACAAGGTCGGTCAGAAAGCCGGTGCTGATGAAGTCCACGGCCACTGCCTGCCTGAAGACAAAGTCAGACTCGTTTCGGAATTCTGCAAAAAAGGCACAACTGTGTTTGTCGGTGACGGCGTCAATGACGCGCCTGTTCTGGCAGCTGCTGATGCCGGCTTTGCAATGGGAGTTCTCGGCAGCGACGCCGCAATTGAAGCGGCGGATGTGGTTATCATGGATGACTCGCTGAAAAAGATTCCGCTCACACTGAGAGCGGCTTCCAGAATTATCCGTGTTGCCAGCGAGAACATCTACGGCGCGATCGGAATCAAGCTTCTGATCCTGGTTCTCGGCGCCTTCGGCATTGCGAATATGTGGATGGCTATTTTCGCTGACACCGGTGTCGCGATGCTGTGCGTGCTCAATTCTATGCGACTGCTCAGAATCGCTGAGTGAAAAGACAGGAATCAGTCAGTATAGTATTTCCCAAGAGAGCGGCTGTGCCGCTCTTTCTTTCCGGCTGAAACAGTGCGATCTTAAAGCAGAACAGCCAATAACACGGTTATAACCTGTCTTAATGGATGGAGTTGATGGTATAATGTCAGCATATCAGGGAGGCGGGCTATGAGTGTTTTCGATATGATCTGTGTTGGAGTGCTTGCGGCTTATGTCGGCGGCTATATATGGATCAAGGCATCCAGACACTTCGCGCCCCCGCAGGAATAATTAAAAAAGAGTTCACCGGTCTGATGAGCTCTCTGTTTTTTGAAGGAGAGATATGCCAATCGTAAATGTGATTTACCATACCAGAAACCATCACACGGAAACAGTCGCGGATGCCATAGCGGCTGAAGCCGGGTGTCAAGCGATCGACATCAGAGTTCCCCACACTCTGCCTGAAACCGATCTGCTGTTCATCGGAACAGGGATCTATGCCGGCAAGCCGGATGATTCACTGCTGGATTATCTGGATCAGCTGCCTGTAAACAAAATCAGCGGCGCTGCTCTGTTTTCAACAAGCGCCTCCGGATCTGACAAAACAGAACTGATTGTCAACATGCTGAAGCATAAAGGGATTGAGGTCTATCCCGAACACTTCACCTGCAGGGGCAAATTTCTTTTTCTGGCTGCAGGCCATCCGGATGAGAATGACTGCCGCAGTGCAGCGGCTTTCGCCCGCAGGGTGATCAACGCATTCAACGGATGAAGTTTCCCGCCCGGACAGCGTTCTATTATGGACGGTGTCTTCCTGCCGGAATAATAAAAAAGACGGATTCATATGAATCCATCTTTTTATTTGCAGGATTTAAGGCAGGTAAATGTATCCCTGCAGGGACTGACCGTAGATATAATCCTTGTTGACCCAGCGCTCGTTGTATCCGCCGTTGAATCCGCCTTCCATGATGTAAACCATGTCACCGTTGACGGCTGAGACATATGCGACGTGTCCGGAGTATACTGCGATACTGCCTGCGGCAGGCGCTGTTCCGGTTGCGTAGCCGGAAGCCTGTGCACTCCAGAGCCAGCTTCCTGCGTAACCCCATGACGGGAGATTGACGCCGGAAAGGTTATGGGCAAGCTGCCATGCACCGTATGCGCAGTTGGACCAGCCGCCATAGTAGGGGTTGTCGCTGCTGCCGTACATCGGTGTGCCGCCTTCATAATTCGCGGCTGTCTGCAGTGCCTCAAGGCGTGCTGCTTCTTCAGCAGCTCTGCGTTCTGCTTCTTCTTTTTCACGCTGTTCCTGGGCGAGCCGTTCCGCTTCCGCGGCAGCTGCTTCAGCAGCGAGACGCTCAGCTTCTTCTCTGGCACGGATGACTTCTTCAGGAGTCCTGACACTGACCAGGAGGCTTGCGGTTGCTGTTTTGCCTTCCGTATCAATGGCTGTGTAATTGACTCTGTAGTCTCCGTCCTGGCTCATGTCTACATTTCCTTCAACAACAAGTGCCGGCAGAATTCCGGAATCATCATTGATGTAGGAAATATAAGATGAAGCGTTCCAGGCGTCACCGTTGTTGACAGTGACTGCATCCGACTTCAGCTTGAGCTGAGGTGCGGTGGATTTGACCATCTGTACGGTCGCGTTCTGGATAAAGGAATACCCGACAGACTTGTCTGTGCCGTTTTCTTCTGAATCACCGGCAATGGACAGTCTGGCTGTAACTGTCTGAATTCCACTCTTCAGACGATCGAAGCCCTGGATATCAATCTGGCTTGCGCTGATATCAACAGCATCCAGATCCAGAGAGTCGTCAACATCAGCTCTGAGCTCGATGATGCTCTTCTTGATCGTTTCCAGTGGAGCGGCATCCTGCATACTGACTTCAATCAGTGGTAAGTCGGCAGCCAGATAGGCTGTCTCATCGTCACTCGCGAATACCTGAGTGGCGGGGGCCGCCGCTGCGAACATGGCCGCTGCAGCGAGACTGGCGATCGCAATGCCAGTTCTCTTCTGTTTTAAGTTTTTGTTCTGCATGACAGTATTTTATATATTTTCACATACCCATTTCAACCACTTGTGAGAATTTCACATATTTATCCCAAATTGTGAGCGGTTTCCTGCTGCTTTTTTTCGAAAACATGTGATTTTCCAAGAAAAAAACGGACTATCCGTCCGTTCTCAGTTAACTCCGGGGATCCGGTAAATACCCCAGTATTCTCCTGATCCGCGGCTTGCGCTGATCGGGATTTCAAGAATTCCGAGGCTCTCGCTCATTGCTGAAACATAATAGCCGCCGCCGGTATAAATGCCGACATGGTTGTCCCACACGACAATGTCACCCGGCATTGCCTCACCGGCAGAAACCTGATATCCGGCTGCCGCCTGGGCAAGGTTGTTATGGGCGAGACTGATTCCGTAAAGGGAGAAGATATACTGTGTGAAACCTGAACAGTCAGCACCGGTTGCGGGATTGGCGCCGCCCCAGGAATAATAGCCGACACCGGCCCATGCCCTGGCCGCATTCGCGATGGCGGATCCTGTCGCGCTTCCGGCTGCGTTCGAATAAGCAGCTGCGTAGGCTGCCTGGATTCTGGCCTGTTCCTGCACACGTTCAATCCGTTCCTGCTCAAGACGGGCGGCTTCCTCTTCGGCAGCGATTCTTTCCGCTTCCTCGCGGGCAAGCCGTTCCGCTTCTTCGCGGGCTTCAATCACTTCCTGCGGTGTTCTGACGCTGACGGTCAGAGACGCTTCGGAAGTATTTCCCTGCAGATCGACTGCTGTGTAGCGGACCGGATAATCGCCGTCAACAGTCATATCCACATTTCCGGCGACCCGGACAGCAGGAAGAGCTTTGGAATCGTCATTTATATAAGAAATATAATAGAAGGGATTCCAGGCATCGCCGTTATTGACGGTGACGCTGTCAGCTTTCAGCTGGATCTGCGGCGCGTTTTCCTGTCTGACCAGGATCGTTGCCTTTTCAGAGAAAGAATAGCTGAGCGCCGGTGTGACATTGTCATTTTTGCCGAGGTATACCTGGGCACTGACTGTCTGCAGGCCGGCTTTTGTGCGGTTAAGGCCTGTCACATCAATTCTGCTCGCGTCAACATTCAGGGAAGCAGCGTCCAGTGAAGGATCCAGTTCCACCCGGTTGGCAATCAGTTCTTTTTTGAGAGAATCTGCAGCGGAAGCGTCCTGGGCACTGATCTGGATCAGGCCGAGGCGGCTTGTCTGGTTCGCGGATGAGGCGGATACAGGTGTTGTTTCCACACCGGAAAGAGCGACCATGCCGGCAATGGCTGCGGTCACAAAGAAGACTCTCCGGTTTCTGAGTTTGTTTTTCTGAATGGGCATATTTATATTCTATTGATATATGTAACTGAATTCAAAGGAAATACTGTGAAAAGAACGATTATAAAAGCAATTATCGCAGAAACTGCAAAGTATTTCAGAAAGCGGCGGACGCGTATGTTTACAAATCCCGCAGACTTCCATATATGATATACTCTGTATCATGGTGCAGACTTATAAATAAAGGACTGCAGTTGATTTCACAGCCGGAAAGGAAGAAAATCAGACCATGAAAACAGTAATACAGAGAGTCACCCGCGCAAGTGTCACAATCGACGGGGAAGTCCATGGCCGGATCGGGAACGGATTCCTGGTGCTGGCCGGGATCTGCGACCAGGACGGTGAAGCGCAGGTCGAAAAAATGGCGGCCAAGATTGCCGGAATGAGAATATTTGAAGATGAAGCCGGCAAGATGAATCTGTCGCTGGCCCAGGTGGGCGGAGAGGTTCTTTCAATATCCCAGTTCACCCTGTATGCGGACTGCAAAAAAGGAAACAGGCCGTCTTTTGACAAAGCCGGGAAACCGGATCACGCAAAAAAGATGTATCTTTATTTTAATGAAGCGCTCAGATCCCGCGGAATCCACGTGGAAGAGGGCATCTTCGGGGCGGATATGAAAGTCGAGCTGCTTAATGACGGCCCGGTCACAATCTGTCTGAACACAGACGAACTGTAATAACTGATAAAGAGAGGAGGCGTTCATGCTGAAGGAAGAGTACAATCTCAATGATATAGTTGAGATGAAAAAAGAACATCCGTGTCATAAATCAAAGTACTGGCAGATCACCCGTATGGGCGCTGATATCAAAATCAAATGCCAGGGATGCGGGGCTGTAATCATGTTCCCGCGCCATGAGTTTGAAAGAAAGATGAAGAGAGTCATTCAGAGAGCTTCTGAAGAAGAATAGGAAAGGGAATCACTATGGCATTAACAGCAGGAATTGTCGGTCTGCCCAACGTAGGCAAGTCCACATTATTCAACGCAATCACGAACAGCCAGGTACTGGCTGAAAACTATCCGTTCGCCACAATCAACCCGAATGTCGGCGTGGTCGAGGTGCCGGATGAAAGAATGGAACAGTTTGTCAGCTTCTACAAGCCGAAGAAGACAATCTATACAACATTCGAATTCACCGATATTGCCGGTCTGGTCAAAGGCGCTTCCAAGGGTGAAGGCCTCGGCAACCAGTTCCTGGCCAACATCCGTCAGACCGACGCGATTGTCCATGTAGTCAGATGCTTTGACGATGACAATATTGAACATGTTGAGGGATCTGTTGATCCGGTCCGCGACATCGAAGAGATCAATCTTGAACTCTGCCTGGCCGATCTTGACACAGTGGAAAACAGAATCGGCAAAATCGCCAAGAAGGCCCAGACAAAAGACAAGGACGCTGCCCGTGAATACGCGGTTCTCACAAAACTGAAGGACGCCCTGGCTGCCGGCACATCCGTCCGCCTGGCCGAAGTGGATGACAGCGATGACTATATTAAGAACTATGGCCTGCTGACCGCCAAGCCGGTGATCTATGTCGCCAATATGAGCGATGAGGAAATCGCCGATCCCGACAGCAACGCCTATTATCAGAAAGTGAAGGAATTCGCTGCCGCGGAAGGCAGTGAATGCATCGCCATCTGCGCGAAAATCGAGGAAGAACTCTCCGGCATGGAGAAAGAAGAAAAAGCCGCTTTCCTTGAAGACCTCGGCATCCCCCAGAGCGGTCTCGACCAGATCATCAAGGCTGCCTATCATCTGCTTGGCCTGCGCACATTCTTCACGGTCGGTGAACCGGAGTGCAGAGCCTGGACATTCCGCGATGGCATGAAGGCTCCCCAGTGCGCCGGCATTATCCACACAGACTTTGAGCGCGGATTCATCCGGGCTGAGATTTACAGCTATGAAGACTTCATGGAATACCATTCCGAAGCTGCCCTGCGTGAGCATGGCAAGATCAGGCTGGAAGGCAAAGAGTATCTCATGAAGGACGGCGATATTGTCTTCTTCCGCTTCAATGTATAAATACACATTACAGACTGCAGAATTGAATTTCTTTGCAATCATGTACTTTGTGTTAAAATATGAATAAATCTGGAGGTATATATCATGAAACTGATTCTGGCAATTGTATCCAATGATGATGCACCCGCTGTATCCACAGCGCTGACAAAGAATAATTTCTATATCACACGTCTGGCCACAACCGGCGGATTCCTGCGTGCAGGCAACACAACAATCATTGTCGGTACAGAGGATGAGAACGTCGACCGTGTCATCGAACTGATCGGTTCCGAAGCCAAGAGACGTACTGAAATTGTTCCGTCGACAGCCAGCTATGACATCGGCCGCTATGCATCATTCCCGGTTGAAGTACAGATCGGCGGCGCCACAATCTTTGTTCTTGACGTTGACCAGTTTATGAAGCTCTGATGAAAAAATGGTGACTGTATCACCATTTCTTCATAACCTCAGAATATTTGATAAGTTCATGACGGCTGTTAGGCAGCCGTTTTTCTATGACTTCTTCCAGCAGGGTATCCAGCGCTTCCGCGATCTGCTTTCCCCGGAAGCCGGCCTGCACCAGGTCATCGCCGTTTACCGCCAGCTGCTTCAGGCTGCAGCAGTCGCCGTCCGCAATGATTTTTCTGTATATGTTCAGGATTTCTTCCTCATCAAGAGAAGGATCCAGGGCACAGCGGTAACTGATCCATGCCGGAACATCATCCTGATAATCCCGCACGGCCCGCCTGATATCAGCGGCACCGGCTGCGGGTTTTTCTTTGCCTGCAATCAGGGAAAGGACAAGCCTTGAATCGGTATTGGAATACTTCAGCCTCTTCAGGATCTGTTTTGGCTGCTGAACGTATGAAAGAAGCAGGGCCAGGCGGATCAGACTGTTTCCGGGCGCTCTTTCCAGCGCTTCGCAGAGAGAATCATACCGGGCTGCGGTCAGTGCCTTCAGTTCAGGAATAAACACTTCAAAAACTTCCCGGTATTCTTTCAGCAGCTCAGTACATCCCGGAGCTTCGAGGAAACCGTTAAGCTCATCATGGATTCTTTCCGCGGAAATGAAATTCAGAAGGTCCTTGTTCCGGCGCAGTGCTTCAGCGGTGGAGCCGTCAATGGAAAATGACAGCCTGGCCGCGAAACGGAGAGCCCGCAGAATCCGCAGGGCGTCTTCATCAAAACGGGCATCCGGATTGCCGATGCAGCGGATGATTCTGTTCCTGAGATCTTCCCTGCCGCCGAAGAAGTCCAGAATACTGCCATCCATTCCGGCGCACATGGCGTTGACTGTGAAATCCCTGCGGGCACAGTCCTCCTGCAGGGCGGAAGTGAACTCCACATGATCGGGATGGCGGTGATCGCCATAGGCGGAATCTTTTCTGTAAGTTGTGATCTCAACCGGCTTTCCTTCGCATACGACTGTCAGGGTGCCGTGGCGGATTCCGGTTTCAATGGTTCTGTATCCGCGGAAGACTTCCTTCATCTGGTCAGGCGTCGCATTGGTGGTCAGGTCATAATCATGGACAGGCACGCCCAAAAGAGCGCTGCGCACCGCACCGCCGACCACAAAGCTTTCATAGCCGCCCCTGTCCAGGGCTGCCATCAGTGTTTTTACAAAGGAAGGAATTCCGGTCATCATGGTGAATCTAATTATAGCAGACCGCACTCAGCACAAGAACGCAAGCTGTGATACACTGAAGAAAAGAAACGGAGTTCATAATAATGAGAATAGGGCAGTCAACAGATATTCACCGCCTTGTGGAAGGCAGAAAACTGATTCTCGGAGGTGTTGAGATTCCCTCTGATCTCGGTCTTCTCGGCCACAGTGACGCCGACGCTCTGACCCATGCCGTGGCAGAAGCGGTTCTCGGAGCCCTGGCCCTCGGTGATCTTGGACACTGGTTCCCGGATACAGATCCGAAGTGGGAAGGGGCCGATTCACAGATAATCCTGAGGGAAGTCGCCCGGATGATGGATGAGAAGGGATACAGAATCGGCAATGCCGATGCTTTGATTATGATCGAAAAGCCGAAAATGGCTCCCCATATTGAACAGATGCGGCGCAACCTGGCAGCTTCGCTGGGCTGTGATATTTCCAGAATCAGCGTCAAGGCCACCCGCGGGGAAGGCCTGGGCTTTGTCGGCAGAAGGGAAGGCGTACAGGCATTCGCAGCTGTTCTTCTGGAAGAAAAGGAATAATCTATGTACCTTACAACAGATGAAGTAAAAGTACTGCGCGATCCGATCCACGGCTATATCCATGTCAGCCTGCAGGTGGTCTGGGACTGCATCAACAGCAGCTGGTTCCAGCGTCTGCGCCGGATCCGCCAGCTCGGCGGGGCCAACATGGTCTACCACTGCGCGGAACATACGCGTTTTGCCCATTCCCTGGGCGTCTATGAAATTGTCCGCCGCATGGTGACGGAAATTCCGGATATCGCCGGTTCGCTGAGTGAAGATGAAAAGGTGACGGTCATGCTGGCAGGTTTGCTGCATGATATCGGACATGGTCCCTACAGCCATGCGTTTGAGGCAATCACGGTGACATCGCATGAGGTTTACACCTGCCGGATCATTGAAGAAAACACGGAGATCACGGAAATTCTTGAGGCGGCCCGTCCCGGTCTTTCAAAGGATGTCGCGGATGTGATCCGCCATAAAAGCCGCAATCCGCTGCTGTCGCAGATGATCAGCTCACAGCTTGACGCGGACAGGATGGATTATCTGCTGCGGGATGCCTACTTTACCGGAACAACCTACGGTGAGTTTGATCTCGAGAGAATCTTCAGGACCCTGCGCATCCATGACGGCACCCAGCTTGTTGTAAAAGAAAGCGGCGTTTATGCCGTGGAAAATTACATCATGTCGAGATACCACATGTACTGGCAGATTTACTATCATCCCACAGCCCGCAGCTATGAGTATCTTCTGCATGCGCTTTTCAGAAGGCTCGGGGATCTCGGGGATACAGAGGATCCTTCACTGATCCCGCTCTTCAGGCCGGTTGCCCTGCGCCAGAAGATTTCCCTGGAGGAGTATTTTGCCCTGGACGAATACTCCTGCGGATATGCCTTTGAAAGCCTGACTCATCATCAGGACGCCATCGTCAGGGACCTGGCCCTGCGCATCCGTGACAGGAAACTGTTCGAGTATGCCGACAGCACGCCTTCGTCCAACCGGCAGCTGAGAAAACAGCTGCGCGAAGCCGGACTGGATCTGAATTATTACTGGGGGAAAGACCTGGTATCCCAGAAACCATATGTCCCTTACACAGGAAACGCTGACGGGGCAATCTGGGTGCAGATGCGCGACGGAACTACAAAAGAACTATCAAACGCGTCCAATATCGTTTACAGTCTGATCCACGGTCCGGTGCAGGACGACAACAAAGTCTACTACCCGGCGGAAATGATCAGCCGGAAGTGAAGATACAAAAACAATCCCGTCCGGGATTGTTTTTTAACAGATTCATTCAGCGGTGAAGGATGTTTTTCAGCTTTGTGATACCGTCTATTTTTTTCATCATTCCGGCGTCGGCTGTCAGCTTGAATTCACCGATCAGCTCAATCGGCCGACCGCCGAGCTTGCGCTTGAATTCAAAGACGCCGAAGTCATCGCCGCTTTCATCGAAGATGCCGGATGTGCCGGTGAAATTGTAACGGCGGCAGCCGCGGCTTTTGGCCAGCCTGATGGCAGTATCCTGGATCAGGTACGGGCCGCAGTATTTGCGCAGCTCATCATAGCTGCCGGAAGAAATGTAATACATTTCGTCATCATAAATAACGAAGTATGCGCCGCTGAGAATAATCCTGTGCCCGCGCTGGCTTTCCAGTTCCCTGGTTTCGCTGATCATACGGTTGATCTGGACAACCCGTTCCTCTTCCTCCTTTTTTCTTCTCAGGAGTTTTCCGTTGTTGGGCGTCTTTTCAAGAGAGGCGTCTGTTTTCGCCATTTCCTCATAAACAGCTTTCAGATCATTCTCGTTGATCTCGATCAGCTTGTCCGTGTTGAGAACCGCCAGCCAGACTTTGGCATTGTCCGGTCCGAACGCTTCCATCTGGGCCCGGTAGTTATCAAGGCCGAGATCGGTAAAATGGCGCTTTTCACTGGTGAATTCCATCAGTTCCATGAAATCGCCGAGATTGTCCGGCGTCAGTTCTTCAATCTCAACGCCGAATTTCCTTGCCCTGTTGACTGTCCGCCTGGTGTTCGGCTCATAGCCGGCGGTGATGGCTTTATCATCCTTGTCATCAAGATCAAGAACGACCATATATCTGACCTGGGAGTCGGCAGTGTAGTTTTTGGTAAATCCGAGATGTTCATATCCCAGTGAAGCCAGGAAATCGATGATGTGCTGATTGCTGAATCCGCCCTCCGCGACGGAGCCGTCCGGATTGAGCTGCTGGTACTCCACATAGGGATCCATTCTCATATAAGCCATGCCGTTGGCTTTGAGGAAATCTTTCAGCTTTTCCGTGAAGAAAGCTGTCAGCTCATGGTTTTCAAAATCACAGAGAATGCCTCTCTGGGCGTAGGCATAATGGAAGAACCGGGCGGCCGGGACTTTTGAAAAACCGGCAGCGGCCAGGATCTTTCCGTTCTCATCAGTGACGGCAGTATAGTAAACCTGCCATCCGTTATTCTTTTTCAGTTCAATCATTTTTGAACTGTTGATATAATAGCGGCCGGGATGAGTCAGCGCGAACGCCTCATATTCATCGGCCGTGATTGTTTTAAACTGCATGGAGCCTCCTGTATCTGCCGCGCTAATAGTATACCATGGCGGCCGGAACCTGCATCAAAGCATTGTTTCCGGGTAAAATGACAAAAATATGAATTATGCTAATTGACTTCACAGACAATGGTATTAAAATTGCTGATATAAAAACAAACTTACATTTTTACTTCATCTCCGGCTGAAGACTGTCCGGAACACAACATGACAATCCCAGAGAAAAACAAAGCTTTTTTGTGACGTGCACACAATGCGCAGCTCTGGAAACTGAATTGCGGTATTTAAAATGAAAGTCAGTGTCAGACTGAAACAGATTGATCGGATTTCGGGAAAAGAAACAATCCTTGTGCAGGGACCGGGCCTGCTGAACGGTAACAGGCTCCTTTATCCTGAGAGCAGTCACGCTGTCCAGTCGGTTACGTTTGATGATGAAGAAATCATACTGGAAAGAAAAGCGGATGTGGTCAGCCGCACAGTTTTAAGAAAGCGAGGTAGAGGCAAGAGTTTCATTGATTCAGAATATGGCCGGCTTGAACTGGAAACAGAATTGAGCCGCTATGAGAAAAATGATACTGTCTGGCTGGTTGAGTACAGGGTTTTGTCGGGGGATGAGCCCGTGCTTGATCAGATTCTGATCTGGGAAACCGGACCGGCGGGACCGGCTGCCCGATGATTGATTCAAAGAGGAGTAATGCATGACACGCAACCAAACCGTGACAGACGTGGCATTTGAATGTCTGTCCAAAAGAAAAAAAGAAGTTGATTTCGCAAGACTCTGGGAAGAAGTCGCAAAAAAGATGGATATCCCCGAGGAAAAACGCAAGCGCAAGAAGAGCCAGCTCTATTCCGAGCTGATGCTTGATCCCAGATTCGCATCACTGGAAAACAATAAATGGGACCTGCGGAACCGCAGAAAATTTGAAGAAGTCCACATCAATACCAGTGAGATCGAACTGGATGATGACGAATCTGATGAACCCGTTGACAACAGCGGATATGATTTGCCCAAAGGGGAGGACGCATACTGAAAAGAGAGCCTGAAAAGGCTTTCTTTTTGCGGTATAAATCTTTTCAACAGGCAGAAAAAGGGATATGATTTATTCACAAATAGGAGGAAATATAATCTATGGTATTAGTATCCGCTAAGGAAATGGTCGCAAAGGCTCATGAGGGTCATTACGCGATTCCTGCATTCAACACAAACAACCTCGAGTGGACAAAGTGCATCCTCGCAGCTGTTGAGAAGGCTAAGTCCCCTGTCATCATTCAGACATCCGAAAGTGCTGCCAAGTACATGGGCGGCTACAAGATGGTAGTTGACATGGTCAGAGACCTCCACGATGCTATGGGCATCACAGTTCCTGTTGCTCTGCACCTTGACCATGGTTCCTATGAAGGCGCAAAGGCCTGCATCGAAGTCGGTTATACATCCGTTATGTTCGACGGCTCCCATTTCGATTTCGCTGAGAACGTAGAAAAGTCCAAGGAAATCATCGCTCTGGCTCACAGTGTCGGTGTTTCCGTTGAGTGCGAAGTCGGCGGCATCGGCGGCACAGAAGACGGCGTTACATCCAATGGCGAACTCGCTGATCCGAAGGAATGTGCAGAAATCGCTGCTCTCGGCGTAGACTTCCTGGCAGCTGGTATCGGCAACATCCATGGCAAGTATCCGGCAAACTGGGCTGGTCTGAACTTCGACCGTCTGAATGAAATCAACGAAGCAGTCAACGGCAAGCCGCTCGTTCTCCATGGCGGTTCCGGTATTCCGTTCGAGCAGACATCCAAGGCTATCACAATGGGCGTTTCCAAGATCAACGTCAACACAGAACTCCAGCTGGTCTTCGCTGATGCTACAAGAAAGTACATCGAAGCAGGCAAGGATATCGAAGGCAAGGGCTACGATCCTCGTAAGCTCCTGAAGCCGGGCTGCGATGCAATCATTGCAAAGGCAGTTGAACTCTGCGAAGCATTCGGCTCCGCAAACAAGGCTTAATCAGTCTTAAAAAGATTTGAAGAAAAGGCTCCGCAGGGAGTCTTTTCTTTTACGTTAATTCACACACAATTCTCACATAAAAATGATTTGAAAGTATCAGGATTATACGCGGTTTGAAATAATGAAATCGCTTACTGACAGGAAAATGGCTCAAAAATGACAATTATTTGTCATTTTAAGCAAATTAATAGTCAGAAATCAGAAAAGAAATTGCCATATTGTGTGAATTTGATTGCAAAGAGTTTTCAAGATAGTTAAACTGCTTATGAAAGGGGAGTTTTCATTATGAATGAAAAATTTATGAATGGCCTTCTTTCCTTCGCGGGAAAGATGCAGTCAAACAAGGTCCTGTCCG
>JAUNJW010000400.1 GCA_030533035.1 Erysipelotrichaceae bacterium | reverse complement strand
GCTTCCATCGAGCTGTTTGACATGCTGGAGGAAAGCACGGAATTAAGAGATCACCTTGAAGACATCACCGTCGGCTACAGAAAGGCGCTTGTCGACAATGGCTTCGATGTCATTCCGGGCACGCATCCCTGTGTCCCGATCATGCTGTATGACGAAGTCAAAACAGCTGAATTCGCAAAGCGCATGGTTGAAAAGGGCGTCTATGTCGTTGCCTTCTCCTATCCGGTAGTTCCCAAAGGCAAGGCGAGAATCCGTACCCAGGTTTCCGCTGCCCATACAAAGGAAGACCTTGAATTCGCGGTGAAATGCTTCTGCGAAGTCAGGGACGAAATGGCAGCTGAAGGAAAGTAAGAAAAGAGTACAATTGAACTGAACACGGACTGATCCGGGTCTTCCGGATCAGTCTTTTGAAAGAAAGAGGATAATCATCATGGCATTTCCTGAAAATTTCCTGTGGGGCGGGGCAACCGCCGCCAACCAGTGCGAAGGCGCTTATGACGAAGACGGAAAAGGTCTGTCCATCCAGGATGTTCTTCCCCATGGCTTCGGACCGAGAACAGAAGGCCCCACCGAAGACAATCTCAAGCTGAAAGGCATTGACCATTATCACCGGTACAAAGAAGACATCGCTTTATTTGCGGAAATGGGATTCAAAGTCTACAGATTCTCCATTGCCTGGAGCCGCATTTATCCAACAGGCGAAGAAGAAACTCCCAACGAGGCCGGTCTTCAGTTTTACGAAAGAATCCTGGATGAATGTGAGAAGTATGCCATCGAACCGCTGATCACCATCTCCCATTATGAAACGCCGCTGAACCTGGCGGAAAAATACAACGGCTGGACAAACCGGAAGATGATTGATTTCTATCTGAAATACTGCCGGACACTTTTTGAAAGATTCAAAGGAAGGGTGAAATACTGGATCACCTTCAATGAAATCAATTCCCTCCTGAGGCAGCCTTTCATGTCCGGAGCCATCTGTACGCCGAAAGCGGAACTGAGCCCTTCCGATCTCTACCAGGCCATGCACCATGAGCTGACAGCCAGCGCCCTGGCGGTAAAGCTCGGCCATGAAATTGATCCTGATTACAGAATCGGCTGCATGGTTGTCGGCATTACCATCTATCCGCTGACGCCCAATCCGGATGACATCCTCAAGGTCATGGATCTTGACAATGACATGTATTTCTTCCTCGATATCCACTGCCGCGGGGAATATCCGTATTACGCAGAAAGACGGTTCAGAGAGAAGGGCATTCATCTGGATATCAGGCCGGAAGATCTCGAAGCATTGAAAAACACAGTGGACTTTGTGGCCTTCAGTTATTACTCCTCCAATTGCGTCCCGTTCGAACATGACGCCCGAGTTAAGGAAGAATCCTTATTCCAGTGTGACGGAGTGGGGATGGCAGATTGATCCCAAAGGACTGCGATATACACTAAACCGTCTGTATGCCCGCTATCAGAAACCGTTATTCGTTGCCGAAAACGGACTTGGCGCAAAAGATCATCTGATTCCTGACGGAAAAGGATCATACACGGTGGATGATGAGTACCGCATTGTCTATATG
>JAUNJW010000168.1 GCA_030533035.1 Erysipelotrichaceae bacterium | reverse complement strand
CTCCGAAGCCGGCACCCGGACCGGCACCAACCCCGGTGCCAGGCACTGTGCCTTCACCGTCGGCGGAACCTGCACCTGAACCAACGCCGTCCCCTCAGATAATCTCTGCGCCGGATCCGGCCTCCACACCGAAACCGGCAGAAGATTCGCATAAAGAAAATGATCAGGACATTGCAAAGGAAAATAAAAAGAAAACATCTTCCTGGGCATGGGTCCTGGCCATCCCGGTCATCGGCGGCATTGCGCTCATATATTTCCTTGTATGGGCCAGAAAAAAAGATGAGGAAGAGTAAACACTTTTCCCGAAAGATCATGCCGGTCAGCGATATCTCTGACCGGCTTTTTCCATGAAAAAATCTCCTTTCCGCATGGCTGTCAAAAGGAGATTGTTCCGGATTATAAGTCAGTGGCAAATCTGAATTTGTCATACTGACTTAATCAAACCATTTTCCCAAAAGGCTTCAAAAGTGTTTGCCACTCCGCTATGTTCGGTGATTTTTCCATCTACTATTTTATCTATATTTACACCTTTGATTTCTATGGTCTTATTGGTTGGCGTTATTCCTAAAAACTCACCACTATGAGTGCCTCGCATGACAAACTCTGAAACAACATATTCGCCATCTTCAAATTGTCGGGTGATACTCATTGTGTAATCAGGATATGTATTTCGGACAGCTATAAGATGTTGACACATTTCTTCCACATCCTCTGCTGACAGAAAATGCGCAGCCTCGTCAATCAGGTTTTTTGAAACCACATCCTCATAAAAGTATTTAACTATTTCTTTGTTATTCACGATCCACCTCGTCAAATCCGAATTTGTCAGTGGGCCAGTCAAAGAGGCTTCTCCATGCAGTACAGGGTATGTCCCTTCGGATAATCCTCCAGCACGCCGGTGACTTTTTCGTAACCGTTCTTCCTGAAAAAACCGACGTTCCAATCGAACGGCTCAATAGCCAGCCTGTAGGCGCCTTTTTCCTTTGCCTCCTGCTCGAATGCACGGAGAAGCGCGGACCCGATTCCTTGCCTGCGGCAGGATTCGTCCACCCAGAGGGCGTCGATATCCGGGTTGTCCCAGCCATCTACACCGCCTAGGATCCCGGCGATGAGTTTCCCGTTCTCGTCGATTGCTTTTTTGCAGATGGAGATATCAGCATGTTCGCGCGGGACACAAGCTTCGTCATGCCGATTCAGCTTGTCGGAGAGTTCTTCTGCGATCTCTTCCCCCGCAAGGGTAATCTTGTAACTGCCGAGATCTGATGGGGCGGCTTCGCCATCAGGACGGTCAAGCCGCTTCTGTAAGAAATAGTGTTCATGCCCCTTCGGATAATCCGTCATGGTTTCGATCAGCGCATAGCCATGTTTGTCATAGAGGGGCTTTGCCTGAAAATCGAAGGTGCCGATCAGCATAAGATAACATCCGCGTTCCCGGGCTTTCCGCTCGGATTCCCGGATCAGCGCGGAGGCGATTCCCTGATGACGATAGGCTTCTTCCACCCACAGGTCAACGATTATCGCGGTCTTCCATTCTTCTGTAACCAGAATACACCCGCCCAGAAAGCAACCCTCCGGGTCTGTGACTTGATAAATGAACACTTCTTCCTGCACGCCTTCCGCCGGCGGTGCGATGGCGTTCGTCGCCTGATCCGCCTGTTCTTCGATGTATTCCGCATCGCCATCTACACAGGGTATGATTTCGTATTGCATTTTCATTTCCTCCTCAAATCTCGATTTGTCTATCTCTTTCTATTCAGGATCGCTGTTTCAGCTTCTTCATGAGAAGGGTAGATCCTGGACTCTCTGACTTTGATGCCACCACCGCTGTTAAAACGGATCCTATAGAATCCTCCGGTGTCCTTCATAAAGGAGATTACTTAGTTATAAGTCAGCTGCAAACCGGAAGCTGTCAGTCTGTTGTTTCTGCCATGATTACGATGTATCTGTTCATGCGCTGATCGTATACACTCCAGCATGCAGTGCCCCACCATTCACGGCCGGCTTCAAAATAATTCGACCAGTCCGTGGTCCACTCATATACTTCCAGTTCATCCGTTCCCTTCGGGAACAATACGGAATTGACCCTGCGGAATTCATCCGGGCCGTAGCCTGAGGTATGCGGGGTTTCCCAGAAAGCATACCAGTAGGGGATCTGTTCTCCATTTAAAGGATCCGGCAGGCTGCAGTCATAGAATCTATGGCCGATCCGGTCGGTCCGCAGAATCACCGGCACATGCAGCAATGTCTCCGCATCGATCTGATGGGCTTTCGCTTTGGCTATATCCAGATTCCACGGGTACGGCTCATCCTGGATTTTCCGGCCATACCTGACCTCCGATTCCAGCTGTGTGTCGATATACCGTTCGATCACTTTGAGCATCGCAAACAGCACGGCATCCTTGTGCGAGCGGTATCCCTGATGAGGCGTATGGTCTTCGATGAGACAGTAGTCGATGATGCATCTGTCGTATTTTCCGATGAGTTCATAAAATGGATCATTGATTAATTCGAGCATATTGTTCACCTGTCAATTCACTTTCAGTTCAGGCTGCCGCTTTTTGGAAAAGGGCAGATTCAGGGTTCTCGTATTTCTCTGCTTATCCGGCAAGATCGGCTCTCTGTACATTGCCGGCTTCATCTACGGAAGCGATCAGCGTATGACCGGCGTACAGTTCGCCTGTTTCAAACGAAAAGTCAATATCTCCGTCTTCAGAGATAGTAATCAGCGGCGTTCCGAGTCTCTGCATATACTCTTCTTCCGTGATTTCCTCCTCATACCAGTCACGCAGCAGTTCCATCGTCTGATCGCATACCTGCCGGCGGACACGGGCATCGAAAGCAGTGTCATCCGCACAGATCCTGCGCAGAATATCCATGGCAGAAGTGCAGTCAGTGCTGCCTTCCTCCACATCGATCAGTACATTGCAAGGCTTTCGGCACCACTGTATGGTTCCGTCAAACCAGTTCCACTGTCTTTCCAGTGAAAAGCTGCCCAGCTCGTTTTCGATGGTTACCGGCCGCCTGTATTCTTCGATTCGTTCTCTGAAAGGGGCGGGATCCGCCTTGCCCAGGTTTCTGACAACAAGATATGTTTCCGGTCCGGTTTTGGAGGGACGAACAAGGAGACGGTATGCCGTGAGTTCCCTGAAGTCTGTCTTCAGGGAAGAGCCGGAATGTTTTTCCAGAAGGAAAAGACGTCCTGTTTTTGTACAGATCTCTGTATCGCGCGGATCCATACTGGCAAGATATGTCAGGCAGATCCGTTTGTATCCCCAGAAAACACCCCATCCGGAAACGGGTTTCTTGTTGAGAAAAAGCATTTCCTTTTCTTCTTCCTCAAAAGAATCCAGGAAGGAAAGAACAGGATCAAGACGTCTGTCCTTCACATCTTTTTCCAGTACTTCATCCACATAATAGATTTCTGCATTTTCAGCAGTTCCTGCTTTTTTTCTGCGCGCCCTGATGCGGTATAAGGAGCCGGTTTTCATCGTGTGGCCGAACGGATCGCCGAACAGTTTTTTCCGGTAAGTCCATTCCAGCCAGTTGAACTTTCCGCTCCCGGATCTTTCACCGCTTTTTGCATTGATGGCTTCATCAAACCGCGCCCGCATCTTTAAAGTGCCGTCCGCCAGTTCAGGCCGGGAAGGCGGTTCTTTGGGAAACCAGCAGATGCGCACAAGCAGTTCTTCCGCGTCTTCTTCAAAAGAACGCATATATTCTTCAAATGTTTCCATGCATGCCTTTCGTGAATACCGCGTTAATACAGGATATTCGTTACTATTCCCATTATATATTCCAGACAGAAAAGATCCCATACCGCATGACCGCAGGGTTATGCAGAAGGGGATCTGTTCAGTCAGATAAACCCGGAATTGCCGGAAATCATCACCATTTAATCGGAGGGAGCAGCTTCGAAATCCCGATGGCCATCAGCGCAATGACAATGCCCAGGACGATTGACATTTCAAATCCCGGCGCAATATGCAGGTAATCCTGGAACGAAGCTGTCCAGCCGATGATCATCCACTGGATCACATAGATCGTGGTCAGATTTGTACCGCAGTATCTGAAGAATTCATAGCCTTTTGTCACCTTTCTCGTGGCAAAGTGAATCACAGATAGCAGCAGCACAATCACGAGTGTGTTGTAAATAAAGTTGAAAAACGTCTGTCTGTAGAGGAGATTGTCACAGGTCATGAGTCAGCGGCAGACCGGAATTTGCAATAACTTTTTCCCTGGGATACTATAATTAAATCTAAGGTATGACCGGCCTGCATGCGAATCACGGACTGAAAGAGACTGCGGCTTCTGTTTCGTCCATTCAGAATCAGCAGGGAATCGGAATACTGTGTCTCAGAAACTGCAGAATCATACTATGATCCAAAGATATCAGGGAGAAAAAGAATATGAATAAGAAGATACTTACGGGAGTGCTGGCTGTATTGCTGGCGGCGGGAACCGGTTATATATCCTATACGTCCGGTTACAGCAAAGGACAGCTGAGCGGAAAGGAAACAGCGGAAAAAGAGCAGGAAGCCCTGCATATTCTGAACCGCGGCGAACTGGAACATCTGGATATCACGAAAGACACATTCTATGTGATCGGCCACAGAAGTCCGGATGCGGATACTGTCATCAGTGCCATTGCCTGCGCAAGGCTGATGAATGCCCTCGGCTATCATGCCGAACCGGCACTGTCAGAAAAAGCGGATCTGGAAAGCCTGTATATACTGGAACAGGCAGGCGTGGAAGTGCCGCCGGTGATGGAGGATGTATCCGGGGAAAACATCCTGCTGGTAGACCACAGTGAATACAGCCAGGCAGCGGAAGGTATGAAAGACGCGCATATCATCGGCATTATTGATCAC
>JAUNJW010000399.1 GCA_030533035.1 Erysipelotrichaceae bacterium | reverse complement strand
TTGTTTTAATTTACCGCTTTTCAATCGGGATATACGGGCGTTCGCCGCTGACGCTCCTGTAGGCAGGACGCATGATCTTGTCCTCGTTGATCAGCTGTTCCATCCGGTGGGCGCACCAGCCGACAACCCTGGCCATCGCGAAGATCGGCGTATACAGTTCAACCGGGATATTGAGCATGCTGTAGACAAAGCCGGAATAGAAGTCGACATTGACGCAGACACCCTTGTAGATCCTGCGCTGCTTCCGGATCAGGTCCAGTCCCCTGGCCGCTACGTTCTGATACAGCTCATATTCTTTTTCCAGCCCCTTTTCCTGCGCGAGCTTTCCGGCAAACTGTTCCAGAATCACGGCTCTCGGGTCAGAGAGTGAATAGATTGCGTGTCCGCAGCCGTAGATCAGGCCGGTGCGGTCAAAGGCTTCCTTATGGAGGATTCTGTTCAGATAGGCGTCCAGTTCATCCAGATCCTCAGGATCGGATACATGGGCACGGATATCAGCCATCATTTCCATGACCTTGATATTGGCACCGCCGTGCTTGGGTCCTTTCAGGGAGCTTAACGCGGAAGCCAGCACGCTGTATGTATCAGCGCCGGAAGAAGTCACGACCCTTGTCGTGAAGGTGGAGTTGTTGCCGCCGCCGTGTTCCATGTGCAGGATCAATGCAGCGTCCAACGCCCTGGCCTCAAGCTCAGTATAGGAGCTGTCGGGTCTAAGCATCCTCAGGATATTCTCCGCCATGGAAAGCGAAGGATCGGGCCGGTGGATATACAGCGAATCATTCTGTTCATAATGGTTGTAGGCATGATAGGCATAGACCGCCAGCATCGGGAACTGGGCGATCATCTTGATCGACTGGATCAGAACGTTTTCAAGTGAAATGTCGGACATCTTCGGATCATAGGAAGCCAGGGTCAGAACACTTCTTGTCATTGAATTCATGATGTCCCGGTTTGGCGCCTTGAGGATGATGTCCCGGACAAAATTTGTCGGCAGTGTCCTGTTTACGGCAATGATGTCCTTGAATTCCTGCAGCTGGCTTTCATCCGGCAGTTCCGCAAACAGCAGCAGGTAGGCGATTTCCTCAAATCCGAACTGTGAGCGGTTGGCAAGGCCGGCCATCAGGTCGTTGATCCGGTAGCCGCGGTAGGAAAGCTCGCCGTCTATGTGAACGGTTCTGCCGTCAATAATTCTCTTGGATGTGACGGTGGATATGTTGGTCAGGCCGACCAGGACGCCGTTGCCGTTGACGTCGCGCAGCCCTCTCTGCACATTGTTCTGAAAATACAGATCAGGCTCGATTTCAAATAATTCCTGACAGGCATCGAGCTGCCGGGCGGAATATGCCAGATTTTTCTGGACTGCATCTTCAAATGTAATTTTCGTTAAATCCATTCATTTCCTCCTGTTCAATGTCTGTATGCAGGGATTTCTGCATCATGTTCTGTATTCTACCATGGCATGTATAATTTTTCATTCGCATTAATGAATAGGTTTTCAGGAAAATGAATAATTTTCATTCATTTTTCACAAAAAAAGAAGAGCCATAAGCTCTTCCGGTCTGACTGACAGATTTGAATTACAGC
>JAUNJW010000398.1 GCA_030533035.1 Erysipelotrichaceae bacterium | reverse complement strand
GGAGTTCGGGATCGCAAAGGTATACACGGATTATGACGGGCTTCTGGCGGATCCCGAAGTCGATACCGTGTATGTAGCCAATATCAACCTGGTGCACTATGAATATGGAAAAAAGGCTCTTCTTGCCGGTAAGGATGTGATCATGGAAAAGCCTTTCGTGACGCTGGCCGCGCATGCGCAGGAGCTCGCGGACCTGGCGGAGGAAAAGCTGGACCGGGAAACTTTTGAAAAGATTTCCCTGAATGAGGTTTTCCCCGGCTCGCTCTGTTTTGCGGGAATCTATGACCGCTCAGCCGGGAAACACAAAACTGTATTGATGAACTGGGGCTATCCCTCTTCCCGCAAGCTGATCATCAACGCCAGGTCGGAAACCTGTTTCAGCTCCCCCTTCTTTTCCGGGTCAGTTCCCTGTGTGATTCCTGCCACCGCTTATTATGAGTGGACGCCGCAGAAGCAGCGCTATGAATTCACCACCGGCGAGGATGTCTTCTATATGGCAGCCCTCTGCCGCAGGGAAAACGACGGTTTGCTGCATCATGTGATCCTGACGGAGGAAGCAGACGGCGCCAGCGCTGCCATCCATCACCGCCAGCCGGTCATCTTCTCCTATGAAACAGCAAAAGCGTGGTGTCAATCTGAAACACCATCGCTTCTGTTGAAATATTCAGCTGACAAAAGATTTTTCACGAAAGCCTAGAACAGGGTTCCGCTGTGCGGGATCTTCAGATGTTCATAGGCTTTTTCTGTGACCACGCGTCCCCGGGATGTTCTGTTGACAAAACCGATCTGGATCAGATACGGCTCATAGACATCCTCAAGGGTTGTTGTTTCCTCACTGATGGAATTTGCCAGGGCGTCCAGGCCGACCGGTCCGCCGCGGAATCTTTCGATGATGCCGCGCAGATAGCGCAGGTCGACTTCGTCGAGGCCGAGTGAGTCGACATGCAGACGGTCAAGGGATTGCTGGGACAGCTGCTTTGAGATCACGCCGTCATTGAGAACCTGGGCAAAGTCACGGATTCTTCTTAACAGACGGTTGGCGATCCGGGGCGTGCCGCGGGAACGCCTTGCGATTTCAATGACAGCGTCCTCATCAATCGGCACATCCAGAACACCGGCAGTTCTGCGGATGATGCTGGAGAGCTGGGCGTCATTGTAATATTCAAGCTTGGATACAATGCCGAAACGGTCGCGCAGCGGCGCTGAGAGATCGCCTGCCCTTGTGGTCGCCCCGACCAGGGTAAACGGGGGCAGGTCAAGTCTGACACTGCGGCCGCCGCCGGTTTCCGATCCGATCATGATATCGAGTTCAAAGTCTTCCATGGCCGGATAGAGAACCTCCTCAACCACTTTGGGAAGACGGTGGATTTCATCGATGAACAGGACGTCACCCGGTTCAAGTACCGAGAGAATCGCGGCCAGGTCGCCGGGTTTGGAAATGCTCGGCCCGCTGGCAACGCGGATCTTTGAATTCATTTCATTGGCCAGGATAAAGGCCAGTGTTGTCTTTCCCAGTCCGGGAGGTCCGTACAGCAGGATATGATCCAGCGGCTCATCTCTCTGCAGCGCAGCCTGAATATAGATTTTCAGGTTT
>JAUNJW010000397.1 GCA_030533035.1 Erysipelotrichaceae bacterium | reverse complement strand
AGGAAATGAGTATGAACGCAGACCTGTATCCGATGATTTTTAAAAGGAAATCCTTTCATCTTTTCCGCAATACCGGGGAAGCGGTGATCAGTGAGCGGGAAAAAGACGAGATCCGTTCAGCGTGGCATTCATTTGAGCCGCTCTGTCCAGAGATACGGACAGCCATCCGGATCGTGCCGGCTGAAGAGACTTCATGCCAGAGAGGGGAAGAGTACTGTATCCTGCTGTACAGCGAAAAGAAGGATCACTGGCTGCAGAATATCGGTTATCTTGGCGAACAGCTGGACCTTTATCTTGTTTCAAAAGACATCGGCACCCTCTGGTTCGGCATCGGAAAAACGGAAGAAAAAGCGATTGATGATCTGGAGTTTGTGATCATGATTGCCATCCGCAAGATTGATGACAGCACGAAATTCCGCAAAGACATGTTCAAATCTAAGCGCAGGCCACCGGAAGAAATCTGGGAAGGAGAAGCGCTGAAGGGAATTACAGATATTGTCCGCTTTGCGCCAAGCGCCTGCAATACCCAGCCATGGTTTGTAAAGAATGAGGGGAAACTTTTTGTTCACAGATACAAAAAGCCCGGAAAAAGGGGAATCATGCCGGCAGACAGGGTCGCTTTCTACAATCAGATCGATCTCGGTATTTTCCTTTGTTTCATGGATCTTTGCCTGGACCATGAAGGATATCAGTATATGAAAGAACTCTTTGCGGATGACGGCACAGACAGACAGCTGACACTGAACGCGGCATATGAATTAAATGGAGTCGGTGATGACTGAACGGAATCTCTTTTACACATCACAGCGCAGTGAATGGAGAGCGTGGCTGCAGGAAAACTTCAAAACAGAAAAAGAAGTATGGTTTGTTTTTCCTCTGCAGTCATCCGGGGAAAAGTGTCTTGCCTATAACGATGCCGTGGAGGAAGCCCTGTGCTTCGGCTGGATCGACGGCCAGGCGGACAAACTCGATGAATTCCATCAGATCCGCCGCTTCACCCCAAGACGGAAAAACTCGCCTTACTCTCAGCTGAATACCGAACGGCTGATCTGGCTGTATGAACATGACATGATTCATCCTGACTGTGTCAATGAGGTCAGGGAAATCATCCTCAGTCCATTCGTATATCCTTCTGACATTATTGACGCCATCATGGCTGATGAGAAAGCCTGGCAGAATTTCAGCTGCTTTCCGGAATCCTACCGGCGGATCCGCATCGCCCATATCGAGGCTGCCAGGAAGAATCCGGATGAATTCAGAAAGCGGCTGGAGTACTTTGTCAGGAAAACAAACGAGGGCAGACGCATCATGGGATACGGCAGCCCGGAAAAATACTACGGGAGCGATGATTTAATATGATCTATTTTCAAAATAAGCATCTGATCATCCGTGATATGGAAAGAGAAGACGCGCAGGTCTTTACGGATGAGGAAACCGCCCAGGGCTGGAATCAGACGCCTGAAAAATATATGACACGCATGGACCACCGCGATCAGGGACTGTGCATTTCAATGACAGCGGAATACGAAGGCATGCCGGCCGGTTATATCAGTCTGTATCCCAGGTCCATCGAAGGACCGTTCGGTCATAAAGAC
>JAUNJW010000396.1 GCA_030533035.1 Erysipelotrichaceae bacterium | reverse complement strand
TTCCAGCCGGGAAAGAATGGCTCTGTACATTTCACTGTCATCCTCCGCGGCGAGCAGGTACTCATAGCTGCCGAATCTTTTGTAAGATCCCGCTGCACTTTCCCCGAGTTTGTGCTCAGCCATGCGGATCAGGGCATTGGAAGCGTAGGTGACAGTGATCATAACCGTGATGAACGCGCACAGTGCTTTGACGATCGCTGAACTGCGGCGTTTGTCTTTTTTCAGGAAACCTGCAGCCAGCATAGCCTCGGCCGAGCCGTATGTTTTTGATTCCTTCTGTATTCCACTCTTTTCTTTTTCATTGCCGCGGATACTGGCGACAGCGCCGATTTTTGAGATTTTGCGGGCCGGAAGAATGGCTGAAACAAGAACTGTGAGAATGCTGGAAACCGCAACCGCCAGAACTGATGTGAGTTTCAGCGACAGCTTCACCGGGACTGTCTTTGTCAGATGCAGTCCCATGAAGGCAGCCGCAGCCGGCCGCATGAAGGAGACCGCCGCTTTGACAATCAGCAGTCCAGCGACAAAGCCGGCGGGCAGGGCGATGGCGAGCAATACCAGTGCCTCAAAATAGACCGAGCTTCTTTTCTGTCTGCCGGTGGCGCCGATGCTGGACAGCATACCGAGGTATTTCAGTCTTTCATCATAGGATAGAGCGAAAACGTTGTTCATCAGCACAACTGAAATCACCAGGATCAGCGAGACAAGGAACACCTGCATCATGATCACAACCACGTTGATTGAATAGCTTGTGGACTGGCCATGGAAGATCAGGACATAGTTGTTGGCTTCAAACTGATGCGGGGCAATTTCATTGATGGATGAATACAAATTTGAATCCTCGTTGGAGATCCGCATGGAAAGATTGAAGAGGCCGCTTTCAGGAACAGCTTCACTGTACACGAGTGCGGTGTAGGCAGCGGAAGATGGGTTTTCAAAGGAAGGTCTTTCCACAAATCCGGAGACTGTATAATCCTTCTCAAATCCATCCGGTTCCGTTGTTTCGAGGATTTCAGGCTCATTGGGAAAATACGGAAAATCCGCAGTAACTTCCATGGTTTCCCATGGTTCCATGCTGATCTGCTGGTAAGGGAAAACCTTCTCATACTCACTGTTGTTGGTGACGGATCTCTGGATCCCGCTGAAATGGATTCTGTCGCCGACTTTGACGGATGCCCCGTCGATGATCACTGCCTCGCTGAGAAGAATCTCATCGTCTGATTCCGGCATACAGCCTTCGGTGATTCTGATATTCATCCAGTCCAGGCTGTTTTTCGAGTATGATCTCAGGTCAAGATAAGGCTTGAACGGATTGGCGGAATCCTGGTACGGCGATAATGCCAGATGTGCTGAAATACCCGTTTCTTCGACAAAAGGCAGGGCTTTCAGCTTTTCATATTGCTCATTGTCAATATCATAGACATTGATATGCCACTTTCCCTTTTCCGCTTCCGCGATATCGGTAAAGAAGGCAATTGCCGTGTCTTTGCCGATGAACACACCCGTCATCAGGATAACCATGAGGATGATGCTGATGAGGGAAAACAGGGATCTCTTCCTGTTCTGAAGCAGATATTTCAAAGTGACTTTATGCACGATTCTGTTTGCGGAC
>JAUNJW010000167.1 GCA_030533035.1 Erysipelotrichaceae bacterium | reverse complement strand
ATGGCAAAAACAAGTTTAAAAGTTAAGCAGTCTCGTCCTGCTAAGTTCAGCACACGTGAATACACACGCTGCGAGAGATGCGGACGTCCGCATTCCGTCTTAAGAAAGTACAAAGTCTGCCGTATCTGCTTCAGAGAACTGGCTTACAAGGGCCAGATCCCTGGTGTCAAGAAGGCCAGCTGGTAAGGAGGTAGCGAACGATGAATATGACAGATCCTATTGCTGATATGCTTACCAGAATCAGAAACGGCTATCAGGCAAAGATGACAACAGTCGATGTTGCTCCGTATTCCAAGGTCAAGGCTGAAATCGCCAAGATCCTCAAGAAGGAAGGCTACATCGAGAATTATGCAACTGAAGGAGACGGCATCGAGAAGAAGCTCGTTGTTACTCTGAGATATGCCAACGGCGAAAAAGTCTGCCGCGGCATCAAGAGAATCTCCAAGCCCGGTCTGCGTATCTACGCAAAGGGCGAGAACCTGCCCAGAGTTCTCAACGGTCTGGGTATCGCCATCATCTCCACATCTGAGGGCATGATGACAGACAAAGAAGCCAGAAAGAAGCACATCGGCGGTGAAGTTATCGCCTATGTCTGGTAAGAGAAAGGAATAAATAAATGTCACGTATCGGTAATAAAGCGATTACCATTCCTGAAGGCGTTGAAATCACAATCGCTGAAGGCAATGAGGTGACTGTTAAGGGTCCTAAGGGAACACTCACAAGGAAATTCTCCCCGCTCATGGACATTGCAGTCGAAAACGGTATTCTCACCGTCAAGCGTCCCAACGAGGAGAAGCATACAAAGCAGCTCCACGGCACAACAAGAGCCCTGCTCGCATCCATGATCCATGGCTGCGACAAGGAATTCGTCAAGACACTGAAGATTGTCGGTATCGGTTACAGAGCCGCTCTCTCCGGAAACAAGCTGACTCTCAACGTCGGCTTCTCCCACCCGGTCGAGTTCACTGTTCCTTCCGATGTCAAGGTTGAAGTTCCTGACAACACAACAATCAAGGTCAGCGGCATTGACAAGCAGGTTGTCGGCCAGTTCGCTGCAGTTGTAAGAGCGAGCAAGAAGCCTGAACCTTATGGCGGAAAGGGTATCCGTTACGATAACGAAGTCGTACGCCGTAAGGAAGGTAAGACTGCCGCCAGCAAGAAGTAATGGGAAGGAGAGAGAAAAATGCTGAAGAATACTAAAAAGAATGAAGAACGTATTCGCCGTCACAAGCGTGTACGTAAAGTTGTCAACGGCACTCCCGACTGCCCTAGACTGAACGTGTTCCGTTCCAACGCAAACATCTATGCTCAGGTCATCGATGACACAACAGGCACAACACTGTGTGCTGCAAGCTCCCTCGAGCTGAAGCTGGAAAACGGCGGAAACATCGAGGCTGCCAAGCAGGTCGGCGCAGCTGTTGCCCAGAAGTGCCTTGACAAGGGCATCACATCAGTCCGTTTCGACAGAGGCGGCTATGTATATCACGGCAGAGTCCAGGCCCTTGCGGATGCCGCAAGAGAAGCAGGACTGAAGTTCTGAGGAAGGAGATACTAGAATGCCAAACGAAAGAAGACCTATGAGAAGGCGCGAACCGAAAGAGTTCGAAGATGTAGTAGTCTCCATCAACCGTGTTTCCAAGACCGTTAAGGGCGGCCGCAGAATGCGTTTCGCAGCACTCGTTGTTGTAGGCGACAAGAAGGGCCGTGTCGGATTCGGCATGGGCAAGGCTGCTGAAGTCCCTGATGCAATCAAGAAGGCGACTGAAGCTGCTACAAAGAGCGTGTTCACAGTCAAGCTGGTTGACGACAACCGCACTGTACCGCACTCCGCAGTCGGCAAGCACGGCGCAAGCTCAGTATTCCTGGCTCCCGCTGCTCCCGGTACCGGAGTCAAGGCCGGCGGCGCTGTCCGTTCCATTCTGGAACTGGCAGGCGTTGCGGATGTTCTGACAAAGATCATCGGCAGCCGTACACCGGTCAACGTAGTTTACGCAACACTCGACGCTCTCAAGCAGATGAGCACAGTTGAGGAAGTTGCCAAGATCCGCGATATGAAAGTCGCTGAAGTTAGATAAGGAGGCTTTGGTATGAAACTGAATGAAATGAAGCCGACAGAAGGCGCACGTTTCGTGTCAAAGAGAATCGGCCGCGGCCAGGGTTCCGGCAACGGCAAAACTTCCGGCAAAGGCCAGAAGGGTCAGAACTCCAGAAGCGGCGGCGGCGTCGCAATCGGATTCGAAGGCGGCCAGACACCGTTCTTCAAGAGAATGCCGAAGCGTGGTTTCACAAACTTCACACGTAAGGAATATGCAGTTGTTAACGTCGCTGATCTCAACAGATTTGAAGACGGTGCAGAAGTTGACTACGCCGCTCTCAAAGAAGCTGGCCTTATCAAAAAGCACCTTGACGGAGTAAAGGTTCTCGGCAATGGTAAGCTTGAGAAGAAGCTCACTGTAAAGGCTGAAAAATTCTCCAAGACAGCTCTCAAGGCAATTGAAGAGGCAGGCGGAAAAGCAGAGGTACTCTGAAATGATGCGTACGTTCGCCAGTCTGTTCAGGAATAAAGAGACCAGAAAACGGATCCTCTTTACCCTGGCCATGCTGCTGATCTATCGCGTAGGTTCCGCAATTCCGGTGCCGGGCGTTGACGCCTCAGCACTGGGATCGCAGATTGCGGACAACTCCATCTTAAGCATTATGAACATGCTCGGCGGCGGCGCTCTGGAAAGACTGTCCGTCTTCGCGATGGGTGTATCTCCGTACATTACTGCGAGTATTATTATCCAGCTGTTAAGCATGGACGTCATTCCTGCACTCACCGAAATGTCCAAATCCGGACAGACCGGCAGAATGCAGATGGACAAAATCACACGTTATCTGGGAGTTGTCCTGTCATTCGTACAGGCCTACTCCCTGGTATACGGCTTTGACAAGCAGTATGGGATTCTCCAGAATCCCTCGCTTGCCGGCTACCTGTACACAGCGACCGTCATGACAGCAGGAACCATGTTCCTGATCTGGCTTGGCGACCGCATCTCGATGAAGGGCATCGGAAACGGTCTGTCGATTATTATCTTCTCAGGTATCGTTTCCAACATGCCGGCATCCTTCGTACAGGTTTACAACATACTGGCCGGAGGCACAACACAGGGTGAACTGTTCAATGGTATTCTGCAGTTTGTTCTGTATTGTCTGCTCTATCTTGCGATCGTTATTTTTGTTATCATTATGGAAACAGCGGTACGCAAAATTCCAATCCAGTATACAAACAGCTCTAACCTGCGCGGCGGAAGCGATATTACCTATCTGCCGTTCAAGATTAACAGCGCAAGTGTTATTCCTGTCATTTTTGCCCAGGCAATCATGACAGCACCGCAGATTGTCATCAGTTTCTTCAACACAGACCTGTACAACAAGCTCCAGAGCTTTCTCTCTTTAACAAGCTGGACCGGTCTGACAATCTACGCAGTGCTCACTGTACTGTTTACATTCTTCTATACGGATCTGCAGGTTGATCCGGATAAGATTGCAGAGAATCTTGGCAAATCGGGAGCTTATATCCCGGGTATCAGACCAGGTACCGAGACAAGAACATATCTGCACAAAGTTCTCAACCGTATCACGGTACTTGGCGCGTTTGCACTGATGGTTGTCGCAATTATCCCGTATCTGCTGCCAATGTTCACATCACTGCCCGCATCTACTGCGATCGGCGGAACCGGTATCATCATCGTTGTCGGTGTCGCCATGGAAACGTTAGCTCAGCTCAAAGGCCAGCTGACTGCCAAGCAGTATAAGGGCTTCCTGAACTAGACGGAGGAGAACAAATTATGAACATCCTGATTATGGGTCCCGCAGGAGCAGGCAAAGGAACAATGAGTGACCTGATCCTCAAGGAGTACGACATCCCGCATATTTCCACAGGCGACATGCTTCGTGAAAATGTACGGAACAACACTGAACTCGGCAAGATGGCAAAGACCTACATGGAAGCAGGCAAGCTGGTTCCGGACGATGTCATCAATGCCATGGTGGAAGACAGGCTGCAGCAGCCTGACTGCCAGAAGGGCTATCTGCTTGACGGCTTCCCCCGCACACTTGTACAGGCGGAAGAATTCAAGAAGATCGCTGAAAAGATCGGCAAGCCGGTTGAAAGTGTAATCGCACTTGAAGTTGATTTCGATCAGCTGGTTGACCGTATTACAGGCAGAAGAATCTGCCCGAAGTGCGGCGCAATCTACCATATCAGAAACCACGCACCGAAAACAGAAGGCATCTGTGATGAATGCGGTGCAGAACTGACACAGCGCAAGGACGACACAGTCGAGCAGCTCAAGGTTAGAATGGACGAGTATGAAAAGAGCACAAAGCCCGTCATCGACTTCTTCGAACCTCTCGGAGTTGTATCTCACATCAACGCAGGACAGGCAAAAGACATTGTCTTCGCTGAAGTGAAAGCTGCGCTGGAAAAGTAAAAACATTTTAGTGAATAGCAGGAAAGGGATCTTGCATCCCTTTCCTGATTCACGTAGAATGGAGAACGCATGGGTAAACAGGACGTCATACAGATTGACGGAATTATTGAGGAAACTCTCCCCAATGCAAATTTCAGGGTGAAACTTCAGAATGGTCACGTGATCCGAGCCCACGTTGCTGGTAAAATCCGGATGAACTACATACGCATTTTACCGGGAGACCGGGTCACAGTTGAAATTTCCCCCTATGATCTAACACGTGGGCGCATTACCTACAGGTTCAAGTAGGTCAGACACAATTGTCCAGGAGGCAAAAGAAATGAAAGTAAGACCGTCTGTAAAACCGATTTGTGACAAGTGCAGAGTCATCAAGCGCAAGGGCGTTGTCATGGTCATCTGCGAAAACCCTAAGCATAAGCAGAGACAGGGTTAATTTAGGAGGAAAGAAGAAATATGCCACGTTTTGCCGGTGTTGATATTCCGCGTAACAAGCAGATCGGAACATCACTCACATACATCTATGGTATCGGTCCGACAAC
>JAUNJW010000395.1 GCA_030533035.1 Erysipelotrichaceae bacterium | reverse complement strand
TTGCGGTTTGTTTCATTCAGTTCAGTCAGCCGGACATTCACATGGCTGCGGACTGCGTCAAGGAAAGGCGATGATTTGCTTTTTGACTTGACTGAGGCAATCACCGGGATATTTCCGTCCAGGGCCGAAAGAACAGCTTTTTTGAAGCGTTCCGCCTTTTCTTCCATAAAACCGATCTCATCCATGATGATCAGCTCCTTTTTGGAAGCGGCATGGATCAGCTGCGTTCCGTATGTGTCAAAGACTTCCGGATACACTTCCTTCACGCCGTTCATGGTGATCCCGCACAGTTTTCCTTCTGCCCGCGCAATCGCATCCTGATCACCCGGAACAGAGATACAGGAAGCCGGATATATGAAGACTTCCCTGTATCCCTTTTCTTTGTTCATGACCGCCCTGGTCAGATAACCGCCGTATGTGCATTGCATTTCCTCTGCCAGTTTCCGGATCAGGGTGGATTTGCCCGCTCCCTTTTCCCCCTGCAGGACAATGTGCGCCTGTCTGAATTCCGTTTTGCCGGTCAGAGCTTCGTAGTCAGCCGGCGTGTTGACATTGAACAGCATCCTGTCCTGTTCCGGATTCTCTGTATGGACAAAGACCGTCTCAAGATCAGGATGGCGCACAAGGGACATCAGCCTGTAATCATGCCTGCTGATCAGGTCTTCCGCCGTATCAATGACACGGGTGCGGTAATAGCCGGCCGCCGGATGGATTCTTCCGTCTGAAGATTCCAGCAGATAAATGTCCGCCTGAGGTTCGGTTTTTACCGCTTCTGAAATCAGTTCAAAGAGTTCGCTTTCAAACAGCGGCAGATCCACAGGCACGGTATACATTCCTTCCAGGCCATCCCTGACGCACTGTTTCAGACCGGTGTAAACACCTCCCAGCGGCCCGATGAAGCCGCCGTTTTCATCGCATACCTCGTCTTTGAGGGCCGTGAAACCGGCAGGAACCTGTTCCTCAGTTTCCGCCAGCGATATATACCGGGGCATCGCCATGCGGCTGACCTGTTCGCAGATCATCTCCAGAAAGCTTCTGCCTTTATAGACCAGCCTGGCCTTATCCTGTTTCATGCGCCTGGATTTTCCTCCGCAGAGGATCAGGCAGCCGGATTTTTCTGTATGTTTTTCATTCATGATCAACTTTTGTGTCCCTGCGGAAAAAGAAAATGCACCGCATGAAAAAAGCACTTCTGCGATGCTGTTTTCACGCTCTTTTTTTCAAAAACGGAAGGCTGGAACGTTTCCCTTCCAACCCTTTGGAATCATGTTCCCGGCGCAATACCGTGCCGTTTCGCGGTTTAGGTATTTTTGCTCAAAGAGTGAATACTCACTTTTGCCATCCGCAGTCAATCATCGGTTCATGAAAAGATCCGCGGAATGGTTCCGGCAGCGGATTTCTGTCCGCCGTTCCGGTATATTCATGATAGCACGCCGAAGGTCTGACATGCGGACAAAAAAGAGGCGCAGCTTTTATGGACTGCGCCTTTCAATGAATCAGTCTGACAGTAATTTCTATCCTTCCTCTTCTTCATCGCTTCTGCGTCTGAATACAATGAACCAGATCGTGCCGGCGCCGGCCGCGATGATGGGAATCCACCAGAGATACCGGAGACT
>JAUNJW010000166.1 GCA_030533035.1 Erysipelotrichaceae bacterium | reverse complement strand
ATCATCAAAGCGGCGCAGACCCCTTCTATAGCCGAAAGGTTCAGGAGGGGTTAGCCGCTCTTATTTACTGGTTTTGTATGTAGTGTCTTATCATTTCTTCTGTTCTGTCTGAAACAGTACAGATAAAGTAGCTGTCACTCCAGAAGAAAGGTTTCGAGTAATATGGTTTTAAGAAATCCTGGAATTCTTTGCGTATAAGTCTTGAGGTAACAGTTTTATAATTGTTAATAAGTCTGGATGGCTGCACCTGTGGCGGTGCTTCAAACAGGATATGGATATGATCCCGGTCACTGTTAATCTCCAGGATCCTGCATTTCCAGTCAGAATCGATGATTGAATGGCTGATTTCAATTAAGCGGTCCTTTAAATCACCTGTAATGACCGGATGTCTGTATTTTGTGACTACAACTAAATGATATTGAAGAAAGTAGACAGAATGTCTGTTTTTATAATATAACTGATCTTTTTTCATGTTTCAGATACCTTTCACATACTATACCACTAAATGTTATATAATATGTGCAGGAGTTATCCTATGCATCTCACATCCAGTTATTCCGTCGAATTCAGAAACAGCCTCGGAACGGTAAAGAATACCGTTCTTCTTTATCGTAAGGCAGTGGAGTATCTGATTACACCTGTCAGAGATCATTATGAGGAACTGGAAAAGATTTCCGGTTCCAATTATCAGCAGCAGTTTATTGAGCATCTTGTGCACAGCACAAAGAATCACAAAGCTGTTTATGATTTCGATAAAGAATTCTATAAGTTTCCGTCCTATTTCCGCAGGTCAGCGATCACGCATGCGATCGGAGCTGTTTCTTCCTGGATGAGCAATCATAAGCTATGGGAAGAAAACGGTTGTAAAGGCACTGAGCCAAGGCTGGGGACGGATATGAATATCTGTCCCTGTTTTTACAATAAGAATATGTTCTTATGGATGGATGACGGAAAAGCAGCTGTCAAGGTGTTCGCTGACAATGACTGGGTGTGGAGAGAGATCACTCTTAAGAAAACAGATCTGAAGTACTTAAAGAAAAGAATCAGTGAGAATCCTTTCTGTACTGTTTCTTCACCTGTCATCGAAAGAAAACCGAAAGGCCATTACTTCCTGAGATTCACAATAACAGAGAGAGTTGAGTTATCCTCAGCTCCTTTGAGTGAGCGGTTAATCTGTGCTGTGGACCTTGGAATCAATACGGACGCGGTATGTTCTGTCATGAATGTACATGGCACTGTCCTTGCCAGAAAGTTTATCAGCTGTGCAAGAGAGAAAGACTCTGTACATAATGCTTTACACCGTATATCCGTATTCCAGAGACTGCATGGATCGCATGATACCGGAAGATTATGGTCAGTCGCCAAAAGAAGAAACGTGAATCACGCAAAACTTGCGGCAAACAGGATCGTTGAGTATGCCAGAGAAAATCACTGTGATGTGATCGTCTTTGAGCATCTCGACACAAGAGGAAAGAAGAGAGGATCAAAGAAACAGAAGCTGGCCATGTGGAGACACAGGGATATCCAGAAGACAGCAGAATCCTTAGCACACAAATATGGTATGAGGATATCCCATGTGAATGCCTGGAACACATCAAAGCTTGCCTATGACGGCAGCGGGATTGTAAAAAGAGGAAAAGCAGTCAAAGAAGGCACTCCGTATAACATGTGTCAGTTTACAGGCGGGAAAATGTACAACTGTGATCTGAACGCAAGTTACAACATAGGCGCACGGTATTTTATCCGTGAGCTTCATAATGAATTACCGGGTCTCATGGCAGAAGTCCCTGAGACCGGGAGTGGAACCCGAAGGGTACTGGCTGACTTATGGCATATCGATGCCGTAATCAGTAAGTAACCCCGACATAAGTCTGGGTATTGTTGGTGATACCGGGTCAGGCAAGATTCGTTCTGCCTCCGCTGGGTATTAACCGTATCAGTATTCAGACGAAAGTCCCTGGCACCGCAGGTGCCTTGGAAGCCCCGTCTATAGTGCTAAGCATTTAGGCGGGGAGGTTCACGTGATGTATTGTATCACTGCGGACCGGAGTCAGGAACCGCCCGGCTGACAGAAGCTTATACTGTTCTTCAATCACCGGTTAAAAGAACAGTTTATAACAGGCAGCCAAAGCGGCTGCCTGTCTGTCATTTTCATGCTTTTTTTCGGATGGGATGGCGGATGACTGTTTTCAGTTTCTCCGGTGCTGTCCGCCTGGCGTCAGAAAGGTAAATCTCATGGTGTCTGCGCAGATCGCTGAAATCATTCTCATATCCCTGTGCATCGATCAGCCTGTCCATCATTTCCACTGTGGCCGGTTCCGTGTCATACGGTCCGATATGCATGCACTGCACGCAGAGGCCTTCGGCAAAGGTCATAAACTCCACTTTTGAGAAATCCTTTTTCTTTTTCCGGGCAGCTTCTGCCTTTGCCCACTCAACGTCTTCTTTCCTGACAAAATCAGGCAGACGGATCACGGAGATGAATTCAAACAGATCCTTGCGGGAGTAATCCATTCCATTGATTCCCGCCTGCACCCAGAATCCTTCCAGCGGCGGCACGGCATAGTCAAAATATCCTTCCATCCGGTAATCCGTCTTTTTGGACATCTTGATCGTATAGGCAATCCCGTACAGCAGCTCGATGGACTGCTTGTATTCACTGTCCTCTTCGTTGGGATCCCCGGTGCCTCTGACAGCGATGAAGTTCATGGAGGGAATCTCAATGATTTCCGGTTTTGCGGGCGGAAGATAAAACTCTCTGTATTCTTTCTTAAAATCAAATGCCATATTCAATCTCCCCGGCGGTATCCTGCCGGCTCACTGTTTCTGTACACCCATCATAGCAGAGCGGACGGATGCTTTATACATCTCTCAGCATTTCCAAAACAGAAAACCGGAAATCTTAATTTCCGGTCATCAGGCATTATTCAGTTTCAGCGACCCGGCGGATCCGGCCTGCTTCCCTGCTGTACATGTAGAGAGTATCGCTCAGCCAGTCTTCCTCGCTGACAGCGCAGCGGTTGGCGTCATGCAGGATCCGGCAGGCAGCCTTGTCAGAGCTCATGGCGCTGCAAGGAAAGACAATCATTTCATGGATGGAAGACGGGAAGATATAGAAATCCTCCTGAACCATATCGCTGAGCTGTTCCAGAATCCCGGGATAGAGAATCGCTGAAGCCCCGTTGACTTTCCTGGTATTGGTCACCACAATCCCCTTTCCGGTCGGTGACAGGGATCCGCATCCGATGACATCGGAAAGCGGTCTGATTTCTGCCGGCAGGATCCGCGCGCTGTTCTGCATGGCTGCGTCAAAGAGCTCTTCTTCGCTGATGCCGTATTTCTCCAGCAGTGTCCCGGTGACGATGGAGCTGGCAAAGCAGTCTTCAGCCGGGACCAGGATGTGGGCGGTGACAGAAAGACCGTCAATCTCCTTATGGGGAACATGTTCAAGAACCTGCCGGCTGCGTTCCGTATCGGAAAGACGGATAAAGAGCGATGAGCGGATTCCGTCAAAGTCCATGAATGTTTCAGCGTTGGCCCTGAACTTCTGGTTCCTGGCAAATTCCGCGAGTCCGGCAGCGATCTCTTCCGGGCTCTGGTTTTCCTTCTCATAAAGACTGATCAGCGTGTCACGGGGAATATTGAAGCCCCATTTCTCAGCTTCTTTGAAAAACTGCACGGAATCATATGAGGATGTCAGTTTTTCCACCCGGGAAAGAGAGACGGAAAACCCGTCGGGTTCAAGAAGTTTTTCAAGATTGCTGATAACCTGTGCAATGAGTGAAGCGGCTGATTCTTTGTTCATAAATAACCTCCTGCGCTTTTTGCGCTCAGTCATTTATTCGCTTCAGATCATAAAAACCCGCACAGAAAATCATTTACCTGCCGAAATATTCAGAAAAAACATTGTAGTTGTACAGGTCACGCGTGCAGAGAACAGCGAAGACGATTTCATCAAACAGTTCATCTGTCCTGGCGCCGAAGTCAAAGCGGTCAAAGACTTCCTTAAATACCGGGGCGACATCAGCGGCGTCATTGGCAAATGCCCCGCATCCGAATGCGCCAAGAACCAGTCTTCTGTAACCTTTCGCGGCAGCGCATTTCAGCATGCCTTCAATTCTTCTGTAAAGCATATGGTTGTATTCTTCTTTTGTCATTCCTTCAAGTCCATAGCGGATCATCGGCGCCGCACAGGTCATGACCGAAACGATGACAGACGGTGAAAACAGCCTGCCGGAGGGATCGCGTATGATTTCCACATAGGGTGAAATAATGACCGCGTCGGAGCCCATATACGTATTCAGGGACCGGTTGTACGCGTAATACGGCAGCGCCTGTTCTCCTTCGAGATTCAGCAGCAGCGAGCTCTTGCGGCAAAGGTCTTCCTCCTGGGCGGCAGCGCCCCTTCTGACTCCGCCGCCGGGATTGACCGGGTTGGCGAGATTGAGCACAAGAACAGGCTCATCAGGATTGTTTTCCAGCATTTCCATCGCCATCGCATAGGAGTCAGTATTTCTGCACGAGAAGACACACTGCCCGTTTTTCTCTGTCACGGTATTCTCCGGGGTCAGATATGCAATCCTGCCGGGAAGGAATACTTCAGCCTGAAAGATCTGTTCTTCACTCAGCCTGACATGCGCAGTTCCGCTGTCCGTCTGATAGGTTCCTGTTTCAAAAGCCGCCAGGATTTCCTTCAGCTGTTCAATTTTTCTTTCTCTCATTTTGTCTTCCTTTCTGCCGGTTCGTAAATCATCGTGTATAAATGCAGGCCGCTGGCAAGTACTGCGTCCCGCTCGATCCGCATCCCGACATGTGCATAGCGGACCGCCTTATGCTCTGAATCTGTATCCAGGATACAGGGAATATGATTTTTGTCTGCTTCCGCAAACGGTTCCGCCATCAGTTTTCTCAGATACCCCTGTCCCTGATACTCTTTCTTCACGGCGACAAGCGCCACGTCGATAAAATCCGGCGTGTTGAGATGGGCGATCGTATAGTCCGTCCAACCCCTCCGTATGAGCATCATTT
>JAUNJW010000165.1 GCA_030533035.1 Erysipelotrichaceae bacterium | reverse complement strand
GAATCGAACCTGATATGGAGCAGGTTTTCATCTGTATGGCTATCATGGGCATCCAGGATGCCGTAAACAATCGTCTTTTTCTTTCCCTCTTTGATATCGAAATCAGCGGGAACCGCGGAAGGAACATGGTTGATCAGTACTGCCGGTTCGTTGTGAAGGTTCATAAATATATCCTTTCATCGTCGCATTCAGCCGACTTTCGTAATATTTTACACGATTTAGTATACCGTGACTACATATTAAAGTCTTGACCATTCGCTTTAAAGCACTAAAATGTATAGTATTACGGAGGAAACTATGATCTATCCTGATGTGCCGGGCTTTACGCCGGAAGAGATCGCGATCCTGTGTGACGCGTACCGTGAAAACAACTTTATTGATCCGAAGACAGCCGATCGTCTCGGTGTCAAAAGAGGACTGAGAAATCTTGACGGAACCGGTGTCCTTGCCGGTCTGACAAATATATGCGACGTTGTCGGCTACGACAGAAAAGAAGACGGAACCATCGTTCCGATCGACGGAAAACTGATTTACCGCGGCATCGACCTGCAGACGCTTGTCGACGAAGCCATCAATTCCGACCGCTTCATGTTTGAAGAAGTTGTCTGGCTGCTGCTGTTCGGCTCGCTGCCGACCCGTGAGAATCTGAAGCGTTTCTGCGCCCTGCTGGAAAAGCACCGTGAGCTGCCGGACGGCTTCGCGGAAAAGATTATCATCTCCACCCCGTCCCCCAATATCATGAACAAGATGGCCAGAGCCGTCCTGTCCATGTACAGCTATGACGAAAACGCCGAGAACAGCTCGCTGGAGAATATCATCCGCCAGTCGATCAACCTGATCGCCGAACTGCCGACGATGATGGTCTATTCCTACCAGACCAAGCGCCATGCCTATGACCACCAGTCCCTGTACTTCCATTACCCTGTCAGCGGCCTTTCCACCGCCGAACATATCCTGGCCACCTACCGGCCGGACCAGAAGTACACCAGACAGGAAGCCAAGCTGCTGGACCTCTGCCTTGTGGTCCACGCCGACCATGGCGGAGGCAACAACTCCACCTTTACCGACCGTGTGCTCTCCTCTTCCGGAACAGACACCTATTCCGCCATCACCGGCGCGATCTGTTCGCTGAAAGGTCCCAAGCACGGCGGCGCCAACCTGATGGTCATGAACCAGCTTGACGACATGATGGAACACATCAAGGACACCACCGACGAAACCGAAGTCAAGGAATACCTGCGCAAAATCATCCGCCGCCAGGTCGGCAACCGTTCCGGCCTGATCTACGGCATCGGCCACGCCGTCTATACAAAGAGCGATCCGCGTGCCCGCATCCTGCGTGACAACTCAAAGGAACTCGCTTACGAGAAAGGCTACAAGGCCGAATATGACCTGCTCTGCCTGATTGAAAAGCTCGGTCCGGAAGTCTTCCGTGAAGAAAGAGGACTGGCAAAGAAGAATGTCTGCGCCAACATGGACCTGTACTCCGGCCTGGTTTACAGAATCCTGGGAATCTCCGAAGACCTGTTCACACCGATCTTCGCGATCTCAAGAGTTGCCGGCTGGTGTGCCCACCGCATGGAGGAAGTCGAATTCGCCAACCGGATCATCCGTCCGGCTTACAAATACATCGGCTCCGACCAGGAATACACAGACTTCGACCACCGCGAAGAAGACTGACAAAAAAGAACGGCCGTTCGTTGATGAACGGTCGTTTTCATTTCCATCAGAATTTCCTGCTGTTTTTGTTCAGAGGATTCTGGCTGCGGCTTCCTCAGGTGACATCATCAGTTCCCGCACACGGTATCTGCCGTCGCTGTACTCGAAGATGAAGATGCCGCCGTTGGGCATACCCTGCCTGCCGTTTCTGCGGCATTCCGTGAAGTATTCCTCACGGTCGATATCGAAGATCTGCCAGAGGATGTTGAGATAATAGGTCCCGTGCGAAACCAGCAGGACATTTTCGTTGTTCTTGGCTCTTCTTGAGGCGATGTCAAGAATATCAAGGATTCTGAGCCTGACGTCCATCGCGTTTTCGCCGCCGACGTCATCCCAGGTTTCACTCATGTGTCTTTCGTTGATTTCATTTGCCCAGGAATCACGGACAACCGCCTCAAAGTCGCCGAAGTTGACTTCCTTGAGCAGCGGCGTCAGTTCCGGTCTGATGCCATGGGGTTCGCAGATGATTTCCGCCGTGTCGCGGGCGCGTTTGCTGGTGGAGGTGTAGGCAAAGGCGAAATCGACATATCTCAGGGCGTCCCTGGCAAGCTCAGCCTGGTGGATGCCGGCCGCTGTCAGCGGGGAATCGCAGGAGCCCTGCATGCGGTTGTACATGTTGAAGAGTGTCTCGCCATGGCGGACATAGTAGAAGGTGACTTTCTTCTCTTCCGCAAACGGCATGTATGTTTCAGGTTCTTCCGGCATGGAAAGGACCCTGTACTCACCGTCCTCATATTCAAAGACCATGATGCCGCCGTTGGGAATGGGACTTCTGTTTTCCTGCTCGCGCAGTCTGCGCCAGGCGTCTGCATCCTTTCCCAGAAGCGTGCGCATCACAAACATCTCAAAATAGCCGTGGCTGCTGATCAGGACACGGTCACCGTCATCGCAGCGCGACAGGATTTCATTGAACGTTTCCCAGACGCGGGCTTCGACCATCGGCCTCGATTCGCCGTCGACCGCTGAGAAATCCATTTCGCTGAAGCATTTCTTCAGCTCATCGGGATGGGATGTGAAACGGCTGCCTTCGAGACGGCCGAAGTCATATTCACGAAGACCGTCGATGATTTCAGCTTTCAGGCCCTTGCCTTCCAGGATATAGCCTGCGGTATTGATGCAGCGCTCGGCCGGCGAAGTGAACGCCTTGTCAAACCAGATATCATGCAGAGCTGCCCCGGCTCTTCTTGCCTGGGCAATTCCTGTTTTTGTAAGAGGTGAATCAGAAACACCGGAAACCCTTCCCCGCTTGTTGAAAAGCGTTTCACCGTGGCGCACAAAATAGAACCTGACTTTCATTATAATTTTCCTCCGGTTGTAACTGATTCTATTGTATCAGTGGAGCGTCTCATCTTCAAAGCATTCCGCATATCTTGCCGCAAAGGAAGGCTCTTCGCCATGCATATACAGATGGGAAAGATCGCCGAACTGCCGGATCCGGAAGATTGCTGTCCCTTCCCTTCTTTCCTCGCTGTAAAGCACGGTGACGGAGGAAGGAGACGCAGCGAACCCGTGCCAGAGCGGCATCGGGGAAATCTGCAGGATATGGCTCAGCATGACCATTTCCACGCCGAAATGGCAGAACAGGCAGACTGTGTCATGGTTTGAGCGGGTGACCCTGAAGATCCTGCCTTCATGAACATAGCCGTGCTTTGCCAGCAGGGCGTCAAGGCCCTGGCAGACCTTGTCATATTCTTCCCTGACATGTCCCTGACGCATGAGCGGATCGTCACACCAGTGATCATACTCATAGAAATGATCCCTTCCAGTCCAGTCAGCCGGCAGCCAGTCCCAGACCCTTGTCTTCCGGAGTGCCCTGTCCGGCCTGTGAATCCGCGGCTCAAACTCCCGCATCCATTCCAGGGTTTCCGCTTTCCTGTCCATTTTCTGCAGTGTGCAGGAAGCCGTATCCTTTGCCCTGCCATAGGGTGATACATAAAAATCCGTGACCTCTGTCTTCGCCAGTCTTTCCGCCAGCATTTCCGCTTCCCTCCAGCCTTTTTCCGTCAGGGTGTCATTGACATAGTCGGGATCGCCATGGCGCACGATGATAATTCTCATATCCTTGTTCCTTTCAAAAGGCTCCCTGAAAAGGAGCCTGTTCTGTTAATCCATATCCGTCAAGAAAGCAGCGTAGGCACGGTATGCCTCATAGACGTCGGCCTTGGAAACAACTTCCCAGGGCGCATGCATGTTCTGCACCGGGATGCCGGCGTCGATGACGTCAACGTTGAGGTTGGCCAGGATGAAGGCGATGGTTCCGCCGCCGGCGTCGACCGCACCGAGTTCCCCGGTCTGGAACATGACGTTGTTGTCATCCATGACCCGGCGTACCTTTGCGACATATTCAGCGCTTGCGTCGCTGGCGCCTGATTTGCCGCGGGCGCCGGTGAACTTGTTGAAGCAGATGCCCTTTCCGAAATAGGCGGAGTTCTTGGGATCCATGACTTCCGGATACAGCGGGTCAAAGGCAATCGAGACGTCGCCCGACAGCATTCGTGAGCCGCTCAGGCAGCTGAACAGCGCCGTGTGGCTGTTTTCGCCCTGCTTTGCCAGCAATTCAGCGACTGTATATTCAAAGAATCTGCTCTGCATGCCGGTATTGCCCACAGAACCGATTTCCTCCTTGTCGGCGAGAATGCAGCAGGAGGTTCTTTCCGGCTCTTCCATTTCCAGGACAGCCCGCAGTGACGTATAGGCGCAGGCCTTGTCATCATGGCCGTAGCCGATGATCATTGAACGGTCAAGACCGTAATCCCTTGCCGGTCCGGCCGGGACAGCCTCGATTTCAGCGGAGATGAAATCATCTTCCTCAATGTCATATTTTTCTTTGAGAATTCTCAGGATATTCGCTTTGACCGGATCCTTCTCCTCATCAGAGGGAATGGAGCCTGCCATCAGGTCAAGGCTTTCGCCTTCGACCACTGTTGAGCCTGTCTTGGCCATCTGTTTGGAAGCCAGATGGATCAGCAGGTCGGAAACGCCGACCACCGGGTCGCCTTCCCTATCGCCGATATTGATATCAATGACGGTGCCGTCCTTTTTGACAACGACGCCGACCAGCGCCATCGGTGAGGCAACCCACTGGTACTTCTTGATGCCGCCGTAGTAATGCGTATCAAACAGGGCCAGGCCGTCCTTTTCATAGAGCGGACGCTGCTTGAGGTCCATGCGCGGGGAGTCGATATGGGCGCCGAGAATGTTGAGTCCGTTTTTCACCGGCTGTTTTCCGATCACAAACAGGATGAGGTTCTTGCCGCGGTTGATCACATAGACACGGTCGCCTGTCTTAAGCTCCTGATACTCTTCCAGCGGTCTGAAGCC
>JAUNJW010000164.1 GCA_030533035.1 Erysipelotrichaceae bacterium | reverse complement strand
AGCGCCATGCATGTTCTTTTTACGGTTCTGTTCTGACGGCTTTCTTTTCCCGCAGCCTCTGAGCAAGGCACAGGAAGAAAACGCTGAGACAGATCCACAGCAGGGCAATCAGTGAGAAATCCCTGACAATACTCCAGGTGGAGGCACGGATGCCGCGCTCAACAATGACCGATGCAAGACACCAGGCAAATGGAACCAGCGCCGCTTTCTGCAGCAGCTGCCCGGTCTTTTTATTTCTGAGCACGACTCCGGCAATGGCGCATGCAAGCGTCATGCCTGCTGCCAGCCAGAAGTAATAATTCAGAGTCAGCCGCCTCAGTGTTTTTGAGCCGCCGTCCACCTGCCCGTAGATCTGCACATCACTGTTCATACTGTCCAGATTGGAGCGGTACCAGATCCTGTCCCCGCGCAGAAGCGTTTCCTGCACAGGATCCGCATGCCAGAGCCTGTCCAGGTCACAGGTCCAGCATTCAAGATCAACTTCATTGAGGCCGGAATCAGGATCTGTATATGTCATGGTGCTGATATGATGCACACGGTCTGTAAAGCGGACCAGCAGGCCGTCAGTGACTTCCTGTGTGCTTTCGACCGCCTGATTATATGCCAGATAGCGCGGCGCGCTGAGCCAGGCATAAACCGCAATGACAGCTGAAGCCGCAAGTGCGGCAATCATCAGTGCCAGTCCCCTTTTCTTTCTTGAAAAGGTTTTTGAGAATTCCTTCAGCGGGAGTTCTGTTTTTTCATTTTCAGCTTCCGGGGGAAGCTCGTTTTTCATTGAGTCCAGAAGCTCTCTGCACGCAGCACATGTTCTGATATGTTCTTCGATCAGCTCATTGCTGGCTGCGGAAGTCAGTCCTTCCGCATACAGCGGCAGCAGATCCTTCACAATCTCACATTCATTCTTCATACTCCGTCATCTCCTTTTTCACCATTTCCCTTGCCCGGTGGCATGTCACACAGGCCCAGTTTTCAGTTCTGCCATAGCGGGAAGCGATCTCAGCGAAGCTCTGCTGCTCAATGTACCGCAGCAGGAAGACTGTCCGGTAAGGCTCTTTCAGCCTGCCGGCCGCACTGAGAATCTCTTCCGCCTGCCGGTGCCGCTGCGCTTCTTCATTCCGGTCACGCGGGTCAGGGATGCGCATCATGGCAGTATCGGTTATCTCTGCCCTTTTTTTCCTTTCCCGCATCTGATCGAGATAAATATTGCGGCCGATGGCACACAGCCAGCTGTAAAGGGAACTCTGCTGACGGAAGGATTTCATCGCGTTCATGGCACGGAAAAAGGTTTCCGCCGTGATCTCCTCTGCCAGTGACTCGTCACCGGTCAGTTTGAGAAGATAGCGCCAGACGCCGCTGAAATATGTTCTGTATATTTCTTCAAACTCTTCCATCTTTTTTCCCTTCCGTATGTATGACGGACTCATACCGGAAATCTTACAGAATTTTTGAAAAAATTCCGCGTTCAGGCGGAATTCATTCTTTTTTATATGCCGGAACCGGTCACGGTCCGGCTCCGTATCGCATATGCTCAGGACGCTGCCTGGGCAAACTGTGAATTGTAAAGATGGGCGTAGAAACCGTTCCTGCCGATCAGCTCATCATGGCTGCCCTGCTCAATGATCCTGCCGTCCTTCATCACCAGAATGACATCGGCGTTGCGGATTGTGGACAGGCGGTGGGCAACGATAAAGCTTGTTCTGCCCTTCATCAGTTCATCAAAGGCTTCCTGGATCTTGATTTCTGTCAGTGTATCGATCGAGGACGTCGCCTCGTCAAGAATCAGCACCGGCGGCAGCGCCAGCATGACTCTTGTAATGCAGAGCAGCTGCTTCTGTCCGGCTGAGAAGGAATCCTCGCTGATGACTGTGTCAAGCCGCTTCGGCAGACGGCGGATAAACTCCCAGCTGTGGGCTTTCTTCGCGGCGGCGATGATTTCCTCATCGGTCGCGTCCGGTCTTCCGAAACAGAGGTTTTCACGGACCGTGCCGGACTGCAGCCAGGTTTCCTGGAGCACCATTCCGTACTGTTCACGCAGGGAATGCCTTGTGACTTCCCTGATTTCACAGCCGTTGACATAAATGGCGCCGCCGTCAATTTCATAGAAGCGCATCAGCAGGTTGATCAATGTGGTTTTGCCGCAGCCGGTCGGTCCGACAATGGCAATATGCTGGCCCGGTCTGACGTCCAGGTTGAAGTTTTCAATCAGGGGACGCTCAGGCACATAGCGGAAGCTGACATCATTCAGCTGCACGCTGCCTTCACTGCTTTCAATGACACCGCTCTTTTCCGGTGTTTCCGGCTCAGCCTCAATCAGTTCAAACACCCTGGCCGCGCAGGCAAGCGCGTTCTGGAATTCGGTGATGACCGAACTGATGTCATTGAACGGCTTCATGTACTGGTTGGCATACGACAGCATGACCGAAAGACCGCCGACAGTCAATGAGCCGGCCAGGATCAGGAAGCTGCCCAGCAGCGCGACTGCCGCGTAGATCATCGAGTTGACCGCCCTGGTGCAGGGATTGGTCAGGGAGCTGATAAAGATCGCTTTCTGTGAGTATTCCTGCAGCTGCCTGTTGATCACGCTGAAGCGGCCGGAAGCCCTCGGCCCGTAGCCGAATGCCTGGATGATTTTTTCATTCGATACGATTTCCTCGATCAGCGCGGTCTGTTCCCCTCTTGTCTTTGCCTGTTTGCGGAACATGTCATAGGACTTTGAGGCGATCAGCTTGGCGGCGATGAAGCTGACCGGTGTCAGGACAATCACCAGCAGCGTGATCTGCCAGCTGCGCATGAACATGAAGACAAGGGTCACGATGATTGTCAGGACGCCGGAGAACAGCTGGGTCAGTCCCAGCAGCAGACCGTCCGAAAGCTGGTCCGTGTCGGCAATGATGCGGCCGACAATGTCACCCGTACTGTGGGCGTCGAGATATTTCATCGGGATTTCCTGGATGTGGCGGATTGCTTTGGCCCTCAGATCATAAACAACCCTGTAGGTCAGATGATTGTTCACCAGGTTCATGATCCAGGTACAGGCGGATGTCACCAGAATGCAGGCCAGGATCTTGGTGAGAATATCTGTCACAATCTCAAAGTCCACCCGTTCAAATGCGACAATGCCGTCAATCGCATCACCGAAGAGGACCGGGACATACAGTGTCAGGACAACCGTGACGGCTGCCAGAAGAATGGAGACAATCAGCCAGACGGTATATCTGCCGACCATCTTCATCAGTTTTTTCATTGTGGCCATGGAAGTGCTGTTCATGCGCGGACCTCCATGGCGGCTGCCGCCTTTTTCTTTGAAGGATACTGGGATTCATAGATTTCCCGGTATTCTTCACACGATGCCATCAGCTCCTCATGGGTGCCGTTACCGGCAAGGGTTCCGTCGCTCATGACAAGAATCCGGTCAGCGTAGCGGATGGATGAAATCCGCTGGGAGATGATAAAGACTGTCAGACCGCTTAAATCGCGGCGGATTGCCGTTCTCAGCCTGGCGTCAGTCGCGAAATCAAGCGCGCTGGCGGAGTCATCGAGGATCAGGATTTCCGGATGATGGACTATGGCTCTGGCAATGGTCAGGCGCTGTCTCTGGCCGCCGGAAAGATTGCGGCCGCCCTGCTCGATCATGAAATCGAGCTTGCCGTCCTTTCCTTCCACGACGTCGCGGGCCTGGGCTGTTTCCAGGGCCTGCCAGATTTCCTCGTCTGTCGCCGCTTCATTGGCAATCTTCATGTTGTCCCGCACGCTGCCGGCAAACAGCACTGCCTTCTGGGGAACCATGCCGACAAGAGCGGTCAGGTCTGCCCGCGGCCACGAACGGATATCTGTACCGCAAAGGCGGATGCTTCCTTCCGTCGCCTCATAATAGCGGCCGATCATATTGGCAACCGTCGACTTGCCGGCGCCGGTCGCGCCGATGATGCCGATAGTCTGCCCTTTTTCTGCAGTGAAGGTAATATCGCTGACAGCCGGTTCACTGGCGCCTTTGTAAGTAAAGCTGACATGTTCAAAGCTGACAGCTTCTTCTGAATCTGAGATTTCTCTCCGTTCTGCCGGATACAGAATGGAGGGCTTTTCATCCAGCACAGCCTGGACTCTGCCTGCGCAGGCAAGCGACTTGTCGATGGTGATGATCAGGCTGGCCAGCTTGATCAGCTCGACAATGATCTGGGCCATGTAGTTGTATAAAGCGACGACATCGCCCTGGGCGATATTGCCGGTATTCACCTGGAATGCGGCCTGGCGGATCAGCAGGATTGTCGCGATATTGATCAGGACATATGTCAGCGGATTGAGCAGGGCCGAGATCCTGCCGACCAGCTCATTGACTGCGGTCAAAGCGCCGGAGGCTTCGTCAAAGGCTGCCACCTCATCCGCTTCCCGGCGGAAAGCACGGATGACTCTGACACCCTGCAGGTTGTCACGGGTTTTGCCAAGTACCTGATCGAGCGCGTTCTGCACTTTTTTATAGAGGGGAATGCTGATGAGCATGATGCCGAAGACAACAACGGAAAGCACCGGGATTGCCGCCAGGAAAATCAGGGCGCAGCGGACATTGATCGTAAATGCCATGAACATTGCGCCGAAGACAATGAACGGGCTTCTCAGCAGAAGCCTTAAGGCCAGGTTGAGGCCGTTCTGCATCTGGTTGACGTCGGATGTCAGCCTGGTGATCAGGGTGTTGGTTCCGATTGTGTCGAGCTCTGTCCAGGAAAGATTCTGGACATGGTCAAAGACAGCCTGGCGGACATTCGCCGCAAAGCCGACCGACGCCTTCGAAGCGAAATACTGGGCGGTAAACGAACAGGCAAGGCCGACGAGGGCCAGCCCGATCAGCAGCGCAAAGCGGCTGAAAAGCACGCCTTTGTCACCGTTGACAATGCCGGTGTTGATCAGGTCAGCGACAATCAGCGGCACGATCAGGTCAAAAACCACCTCGAGCAGCTTGAACAGAGGCGCGATAATACTTTCTTTTTTGTATTCCTTCAGATAGATGTACAGCTTTTTCATAACTAAATTATACAGACCGGAGGATCAGCC
>JAUNJW010000394.1 GCA_030533035.1 Erysipelotrichaceae bacterium | reverse complement strand
ATTGTAATGAGCAAATATGCATGCGTCAATAAAAAGTCAAAAATTGACTAAATAATAATGCGCACGCTGACAAGGCAGAAGGGAACTTTCCGGACGCAGGCCCCCAGAAAGAAAAAAAGCTCCGTTTCCGGAACTTGTCAGTCCTGGTCCTTCATCGAGTCAATGACATACTGCAGCGGTACATCCATGTGTTCCGCCGCCTGCTGAGGAGTCATGCCGTTTTCCAGAAAACGCCGGCATACCATTTCCATGTTTTCACCGACTTCAATAATATGATGATCGGGATCATAGAAACGTACAGCACGCTGGCCCCAGGAATGTTCAATGACGGGATGGACATATTCAATCTCAAGCTGTTTCAGCTTTTCAGCGAACCCGTCAAAATCATCTTCCTCAAAATAGATTTCCGCGTTATTTGCGCCGAAGGTGATCCTGTCGGTTCCTATGAAATCCTTATAGGTTTCCAGCGTCTGCAGACAGAGGCCTCCGCTCAGCGTCTTATTGGCGCCGAAGTCCAGGATGACATCCAGGCCAAGCACATTCCGGTAGAATTCAACTGATTTTCCGATATCCGTTACGACAAGAAGGGGATTTTTCAGTTTCATTAGAATATTCCTTTGTTGTATCTGAACAGCGCGATCACAATAATGACGAATCCGGCAATCAGTCCGGCGATCATGACAAGCCCGCCGTAAAAGTCCAGTGATCCGTTTCCTGTTTTCAGTGCGGCGTATTCAAGACAGGCATTTATGATCAGCGCACAGCCGACAATGACTGTGCCAAGACCGACCATGCGGCCGAACGGCAGCCGGTCTTCCTCTTTCACATGGGAGCGGTGATACCAGTGCAGGGTGGAAATGTTGCCTGTCATGTTGATGACGCCGATGACGATGACCATAAGCCCGATGATACCCGGGACAATTATTTTCTCCATGATTCAATCCTTCTTTCTTCAGTCATAATTTACAGTGACACCAGTTTCAGAAATTTCTTATCATTCATCTGCTCATTGGTCACATATTCCCCGTCATGGAACAGCGCATAGGTTGTGATGGGGGAAGGGGCATTCTGAGCAGTTTCCCTGTCTGTGATATGGTATGCCCTGAACGCAATGCCGTTTTCTCTGGCGGTCTGTTCGAGAACCGGCACATATTTGGCGTTGAACGGACACTGGCTGGTGTAGAAAAGGACATATCCGTTCTCATCAATATGCGGATGTTTTGCGCAATCCCTGAATGCCGGCTTTACTTCATCCTTCTTAAACGGCAGATACCACAGCTGGATCCCGTTGTCCGCTCCATCGGCAATTTCAAATCCCTTGTATTTCAGAAACTTCGGGTCCGCCAGAAACGGCTTTTTCTTCGCAGAAGAAAGGATACACAGGCCTTTTCTGCCTTTCTCCTTACTGTCGTGAATGCAGTATTCCAGCAGATCTGTGGAATAGCCGTGACCCTTGAATGAACCGGAAACCCACAGGCAGTCGATATACATGTATCCGTCCGCGTCCAGCGGATTCCAGGCATATTCAGCCGGGATGTATTCAATAAAGCATTTCCCGCGTTCAGCACTTTTTAAAAACACAAATCCGTATTCAAACTGTACTTACAGCAATGCCTTCTTCGAGGATACAT
>JAUNJW010000163.1 GCA_030533035.1 Erysipelotrichaceae bacterium | reverse complement strand
GACGCCGGTGATTCTCATTTCATATTCAGCCAGTGACTGCTCAACAATAATTCCGGTCAGAACAATGTCCGGATAAGCCAGATCTCTCATGTTGTCGAGTCTCTGGTCAAAACGGGTATTCAGGAAGTCCTCATCATAATCTTTGTCGATTTCTTCCATGAACGGAACATTCTTGGCAATCATGGCAAAGGAAGGCTCCGCGATTCTGGCTTCCTTGTCAAACACCTGGTCAATGGTGAAGATGCCGAGCATTTCCTGTGTTTCCAGACCTCTTGTGCATGTTTCCCATGACGGACCGATGGAAAGCACATTGAATTCCAGCAGGCCATCCGGTGCGCAATAGCAGGAACATAATGCGAAGCAGTCATCCTCATGAACTTCGAAGTGGTCACTGAGCTGGTCCGTCAGCACATCTGCTTCAATCGTGATGTACTGGTGATAGTATTCTGTGAAGCGATATTCTTCCAGTCTCATAGTATCCTCCTTCCTTTGGGTGAAAAAAGGCAGGTTCTCATCTGCGGGAACCTGCCGTCAGAACGGTTTGCAGTGTCAGTCTCTGCGTCTGCCCATTATCCTCAGAATGTAAATGAAGATATTGATGAAGTCCAGATAAAGCTGGAAAGCGCTGTAGACTGCCAGGTTGGATCTGATTGTTCCATCAGCTCCCGTACCATAATAGAACTGCTTGATCTTCTGCATGTCAAACGCTGTCAGTGCCAGGAAGATCAAGAGACCGGCATAGCTGATGAACAGGCTGTCACGCAGAGCCGGGACAAACAGGCTGATGACTGTTGTGATCACGAGTGCGAGCAGCGCGCCGAACAGCAGGCCGGTGAACTTTGTCAGGTCAACATTTGTTGTATGACCGATGACTGCGCAGCAGATGAACAGAACTGCCGCGAACAGGAATGCACTGAATACTGTTGTGACGCCGAATTCCAGAGGAAGGAAACTGAATGTCAGACCGGTCAGGACTGAGTAAGCCATGAACAGACCTGTGCATGTTCCTGTGGAGAAACGGCTGATGCCCATGCTCATGGCAAAGGCGATGCCGAGTTCAGCGATGACAAGACCCCATGTAAAGATTGATGAGGACATGAAGAGCTTATAGACAATGCCGCCGCTCATCAGAGAAAGATATCCGAAGAAGGCAACAGCGGCAGTCAGGCCGAGGCCGATGCCCATAAGAGTAAATACTTTTCTGATATATGCGTTCAGTGTCGTACCGTCATTGTATGCATATGCGGTATTTGGACGATTGAATTCACTCATAGTTTAATACCATCCTTTCTGATAATGCCGCAAAGGTATTAATCCTTCGCTAAACCTAATCATACTCACCTCTGACCTAAAGTCAATTCACATAATCGATGCTTTGAATTCTTTAAAATTCACGATCCATTCATTCAGGGCTGCCGATTTCGTGACAACGCACTTTTCCGTCCTGCCGTCATTGGTCTGCAGGATCAGAACGCCTTTTGAAGCAGCCGGGTTGTTGGCTTCAAGCGTGACATCCCTTAACATATCCGCCGTCCAGGCTTTAAAATACGTTCCCTTTCTCCAGATCAGCCATTTGCGGCCAAGAGCGAGATCATCGGAGACCATACGGACAGAATCATCGCCCAATGGACCGCTGACTTTTTCCAGGGATTTGAATCTGGCAAACAGTGCTGTTGTTCTGCGGATACTCATGAGGAAACCGATCAGCGCACCGGCAGCCGCGAAAGAGATTGCCATAATGACAGGCGCAGCGCTGTCCAGGTCATAGCCGCTGAACATGAGAAACGCAATTGACAGAGCAGAGACAGCCGCACCGGTGATCATCCCTTTGCCAAGTGCTTCCAGACGGATCATATTGCACATCTTTCTAATACTGTTCATCTGTTCCTCCAATCCATGATTTCCTTCATGATTCTCTCCTGTTCACTTTTTTCACGGACATCAAACCAGTGAACAGGCATCTGGTGATTGAGCCATGTATACTGCCGTTTGGCAAACTGCCGGGAATGTTTCTGGATTTCAAGTTTTACGTCTTCCGCGCTGCCATTTCCCAGGAAATACTCTTTCCATTCTTTATAGCCGATTCCCTTCATGGCAGGATCATCAAATGTACAGCCGTTTTCCAATAATGAAGCGACCTCTTTTTCCAGACCGGCTTCAAACATCATTTCCACCCGTCTGTTGATTCTCTCATAAAGAGATTCCCGGTCCATCGTGCACCCGACAATGAAGGCGTCATAGATCATTTCGTGAGACTGTTCCGCCTCAATTTCACTCTGGCTTCTGCCGGTTCTTTCGGCGATGGTCAGGGATCGCATCAGCCTTCTGCGGTTGTTGGGGTGAATCTTCTGCGCCTGCACAGGATCTGTTTCAAGAAGCTTCGCATACAGTTCCTCATTGGTCATCGTTTCGAAATGCTCAGCCGCGAAGGAACCGGATTCTTCGTTGAAGGTATAGTCATACAGGCAGGATTTAAGATAAAGACCTGTACCTCCGCAGATGATCATCATCTTCTCATTTTCATCGATGATCTTTCTGGCCATCTTCTGAAAATCAGCGGCACTGTAGGATTCCTTCGGATCCATGATGTCGATCAGGTAATGTTTAATACCTTCTTTTTCTTCTTCCGTAACCTTGCCGGAACCGATGTCAAATCCCCTGTACACCTGGATAGAATCCCCGCTGATAATTTCAGCGTCCAAAGCTTTGGCAGCTCTTATGGAAAAGGATGTCTTGCCAACAGCCGTCGGACCGGCAATCACGAGCACCTTTTTCATCGCAGGAACTCCTTTGTCAGTTCTTTTTCATCCAGAATGACATAAGTCGGCCGGCCGTGCGGGCAGTGATACGGATTCTCACACAGTGAAAGCTGTCTGACAACCTCTTTCATTTCATCCATGGTCAGAGAACGGTTGAAACGGATGGAATGATGGCATGCCATCGTCGGGATCCGCTTCTTTTCCATTCTTGTATATTTTGATTCCCTGTCATTGCGGAACTGGTCCAGCACATCTTCCAGGAAAGGAACTTCTTCAATATCCTTCATCCATGCCGGCACACTGTGCACCGCAAGTGTATCCGGACCGAACGGCTCAAAGGTGATATGCAGATCAGAAGCTGCTTCATTGAGTTCATCCACCCTTCTGACCAGATCATTGCCGGCATGGACAACCAGCGGAACCAGGCAGTCCATCATAACAGGATTCTGGTTAAGCTTCTGACAATACTCTTCATAGTGGACACGTTCCTGAGCTGCGTGCTGGTCAATGATCGCAAGCCCCTCTTTCACAGCACACAGGATAAACTTCTCATGGAACTGTCCGATGACATCCATATGCGGGAATTCCTGCCTGACATTGGCAGCCGCATATTCTGATACAGGTTCTTTCACCTGATTGTTCAGCTCTTTCAGTATCGCGTTGTCAGCTTCCGCTTCCTTCGCAATGGATTCATATAATGATTCTTCTTTTGTTTCAATGACAGGCTGCTGTACAGGTTCCGGCTCTCTGGATTCAGAAACCGGAGCAGTCTGGATCACAGGTTCTTTCTTCGTCTCAGCTTCACGGATCAGGCTGTCCGTGTCAAAGCTGATCGGTTCATAATATTCCTGCCTTGCCTGGGTCACTTCCACTTTTGGTGCCAGAATAGATCCTGACAATGCTTTTCTGACATTATCCTTGATCAGATATTCCAGCTGGATTTCCTTGGAAAGCCTGACCTCCCATTTGGAAGGATGGACATTGACATCCAGAAGATGGGGATCCATTTCAATCTGCAGGACACACAGAGGATATCTGCCTTTGACAATGAAGTCCTCATAACCATCCTGGATCGCTTTATAAAGCTTGTATGTCCTGACCATTCTCTGATTCAGGAAGACATACATCATTGACCGCGAAGCCCGGGTAATCATCGGTTTAACCAGATAGCCGGTCACCTTATAATCAAAATCTTCAAACTGAACCGGTATGGAATTCTCAGCCGCAGCCCTGCCGGCAACCTGATACAGAACTTCCTGTAGATTGCCCTGCCCGCTGGTACGCAATGCGTCCCTTCCGTCGGAAATCAGATGAAAGCTGATTTCCGGATGAGACAGCGCGAAACGGCTGATGACATCCTGGATCAGGGAAGCTTCATAAGAAGCAGAGCGCATATGCTTGAGTCTTGCCGGGGTGCGGTAGAACAGGCCTTCCACCGTGATCTCAGTTCCCTGATTGCACGGATAGGCACTGACAGAAACCGTCTGGCCATATTCAATGACAATCTTAGTGGCGTCATTGCCGTCACTGGTGACCATCGTTACTTTTGCGACAGAGGCGATTGAAGGCAGCGCTTCACCGCGGAAGCCAAGAGTATGAATTGACCACAGATCATTCTGCGTTCTGATTTTGCTGGTCGCATGGCGCTGGAATGCCATCTGGGCATCATCCGCGTCCATGCCGATGCCGTTGTCAGAGACGGTGATCTTTGAAATACCGCCTTCTTCAATTGATATATCAATCCTTGTCGATCCTGCATCGATGGCATTGTCCACAAGTTCCTTTACGACTCCCATCGGCCTTTCAACAACTTCGCCGGCGGCGATCATATTGGCAGTCTGAGAGTCAAGCTGTTTTATTCTTCCCATAGTTTTTCACCTGCATTCCATTATACAATATCTGTGTTGGAAAGAGGTTTTATGCGTCTGCTTGAAGAATTCAGAGAAGAAACTGTGATCAATAAATCCAGATTCATTGCCTGTGTGGAAAGATGTGAAACAGAAGAGGAAGCCAGGACCTACATTGAGTCCATCCGTAAGGAATTCCCCGACGCCACCCATGTCTGCACAGCCTATGTCTGTGGCAAAAACAATATGATCCAGAGATCTTCCGACAATAAAGAACCTTCCGGTACTGCCGGTATCCCCATGCTGGAAAGTATCAAAAAGAGCGGTCTTTCCGATGTCTGTGCCTGTGTGGTCAGATATTTCGGCGGAATCAAACTCGGAACCGGCAGTCTGATCAGAGCCTATTCAGGCGCTGTGGCAGATGCGTTGGCACACGCCTTAAAAACAGAAGATGTTCTCT
>JAUNJW010000393.1 GCA_030533035.1 Erysipelotrichaceae bacterium | reverse complement strand
AAAGCATTATGGGATTTTCACTATGCCTGGGAGATCTATACTCCGGCAGAGAAGCGCCGATACGGCTACTATACTCTGCCTGTACTTTATGGCGACAAATTTGTCGGCCGCATCGAAGCGGTGCCCGAGCGCAAAGAACAGATCCTGCAGGTAAAAGGATTATGGTGGGAACCGGAAGTGCGGCAGACCAAAAAACTGCAGCGCGAACTGGAGAAAACACTGAAAGCTTTCAGCCGTTTCAACGGTTGCAGGGACTTCGAAATGAATTATGAAAAGAATTGTTCTGAAAACTGAATCTCTGGCGGCAGATCAGATAATCAGGATGCTGGAGGAAAATCACATCCTGATGAATGATTACGCGAGGATGTATATTGCCCATCCCCGCTTTTTCAGCAGACAGTCAGAAGAAGTCAGTGTCGTGATTGCTTCTCTGCAGGAAACCGGTCTGGAAACCGGAGCCACATTGAATGAGATCTTCCGTCATATTCAGACGATCGGGCTGAAGCCATGTTCTCCGGAAACCGGTGCTTTCCTTCGTCTGCAATGGAAAGAGCAGCCGCAAAGCCGGAACTCCGTTCTCAGCGGCACTCACAGTGCGCCGGACAGCGCCGTCACAGTATTGTCCAAACTGCTTGAGGAGGATGACGCATTCCCGAAAGGATTGTATCTGCGCAATGTAGACGGCAGTCTCTGGCTGCGCGGATATATCTGCGACTCAACATACAGATTTCCGGAAGATGCTCTGTTTGCCTTTCAGGAAAGCAGTCTCTGAACATAAAAGAAATTCCGGCAACCATACGGGTGCCGGATTGTTTTTTATTTCTGCGCTGCAATCTTCCGCAGTTTTCCTGTCCTGATCAGAATCATGATAATCAGTACCACAAAGAAGAAGACATGCAGAATGCTGAAGAACTCCCCTTCCGCCAGATAGCTGAAGAATTTTCCGTAACTGAAAGCAAAAGCATCATAAATGATAAACAGCAATGCCGCCACATAGCATGCCAGCAGGATCCAGGAAAGGATGATCTTGCCCTTTTGCGGAGCGAAGTGAATGATCGTATCGGTTATCGTCAGCACCACGTTCAGAAGAAAAGCACCGGTGACAATCAGAAACATGACACTGCCGAAGATCGCTTCGGCAATACTGTCGAGACCGCCGTGAATACTTTCGGTGTACAGATAGGAAATAACCCAGAGGATACCCAGGACCAGGGCGATGATGCCATGTTTGATCAGAATCTTTTTCATACAGCAGAAACTTCCTTTTTTTCAGTATATACGGTAAATCAGCTTTGCACATGAATTATTCTCCAGCGGGTGACTTTGCGGCAAAATGATCATCTTTCCGCTATGATAAAGTCATGAAAATGAAACATCTGGTCCTGTCCGGAGTCCTGCTGCTGAGCGGATGCGCGCAGCCGGTTACACAGACAGAGGAACCGGTTTATGAAAACATGGATTTCACTGCTGTCGTTGTCAGTGATCTCCATTATATTTCCTCTCCTTCCGGATTCAATTCCGCCGTTCCTCTCGAGTATTTCGGCAGTGAAGTGACAGATGCGCTGATCGACCAGACGATCGCTCTTTCTGCCGACGCCTTTATTATGACCGGTGACAATACCAATAACGGCAGGG
>JAUNJW010000392.1 GCA_030533035.1 Erysipelotrichaceae bacterium | reverse complement strand
AGTCCGGTGCTGAGCGAAGAAGCTACAGTGGCCACCGGTGACACGGAGATCGCGGCTGTGCAGATCATCGGGCCGGAAGAGGGAAGGATTTACATCCATGTCCAGAAGTACGGCACGACAGAGATGACAATCACTGACGGTGACAAAGAGTACAGTTACACCGTGACTGTCTACAATGACAAGGGGATTGCCAGGGTTCAGATCGATCCGGCAGAATAGTCAGAAGGAGTGAGCTTCGTGCATTATGTGCACGGAGCTTTTTTTCGTCCGTGTATTCCATAAAGGCAGAGATCATGTATAATCATCACTGACGTCCTGAAAGGAAAACAATTATGAGAGTTGTACCGGCCCAGAAAAATGATCTTGAGAAGATCGCTGAAATCTATGAACTGATTCACAGGGAGGAGGAAAAGGGAAACACCTCCACCGGCTGGGTGCGCAATATCTACCCGACGCTCGAAACGGCTGAAGAGGCTTTTGAAAAAGGGGAACTGTATGCGGCCTACAAGGATGAGAAGCTTGTCGGCTCCGCCGTCATCAATCATTTCCAGGCCGATTCCTACAAAGAGGGAAACTGGCGGTATGAGTCGGAGGATGAAAAGATCATGGTTCTTCACACCCTGGCGGTTCATCCGGATTACTTCCGCCATGGCTTCGGCGGCGAGTTCATCCGTTTCTTTGAGATGTTCGCCCTTTCCCAGGGCTGCACAGTTCTGAGGATGGACACCCAGGCAAAAAACAAAAACGCAAGAGAGTTTTACAGAAGGCTCGGCTTTGAGGAAGCGGGCATTGTCCCGTGCTCCTTCAATGGGATCGACAGCGTCGATCTCGTCATGCTCGAGAAAAAGCTCTGAAACCGGCGGCGGACCAACACGGTCTGCCGTTTTTCAATGCTGTTCATCTTTTTTGAATAATGGATCGTTTCATGAAGGATAATTGTTGAATTATCAACAGCTTCCGATGCGTAAAGTGGTAAGATTAAATCAACAGTTATGAAAGGGGATAATTTTTAATTATGACTGGCTTACCTTTAATCATTGTTTTTATCCTGGCGATCGTTGTCATGATCATCATGATTTCGAAGTTCAAGATCCATCCGTTCATTTCGATCATGTTAATCTCGCTCGTGCTCGGCCTCATCGCCGGTATCCCGATTGTTGACAAGACACTCGAGGACGGCACCAAGATCTCCGGCCTGGCAAATGTCATCGGCGCGGGCTTCTCCGGCACCTTCTCAAGCATCGGTATCGTTATCATTCTCGGCGCTCTGATCGGCAGTATCCTTGAAGTCACCGGCGCTGCCCTCAAGCTGGCCGACATGGTCATCAACCTGGTAGGGGAAAAGAATCCTGTTCTCGCGGTTGAACTGATGGGCTGGGTTGTATCCATCCCTGTATTCTGCGACTCCGGCTTCGTTATCCTGAACCCGATCCGCAAGGCCATCGTACAGCGAACCAAGGAATCCAGCGTCGCCATGACAGTCGGTCTGGCTTCCGGTCTTTATATCTCGCATGTCTTCATTCCGCCGACACCGGGTCCGATCGCGGCTGCCAACACACTGGGCATCGGCAACAATCTGCTCCTGGTCATGGGCCTCGGTGTTGTCTGCTCCATCTTCCCGCTGATCGCAGGTCTGTT
>JAUNJW010000162.1 GCA_030533035.1 Erysipelotrichaceae bacterium | reverse complement strand
TCGATTGTCCAGCCCCATTCGGAAGCTGTCAGGTAAGGATTCTGCAGGCCTCTGACCTGGTTGCCTTCCACCTGCTTGATGGATTCCGGATGAGCCGCGTAGGTGGCGGAGCTGTAGTAGGAGAAGGAGTAGAAGTCAACGACGCCCTTCTTCAGCAGTTCGTCATCGCCCGGTTCCTTCTTGATCACGATGCCGTCTCTCTCAAGCTGCTTGACCTTGTAGGCAGGGTAGTAGCCGCGGCACAGGACGTCGCCATAGAACCATTTCTGATCATGGGCAGTCGTGATCTCGCAGAAGACGTCTTCAGGGTTGCAGGAATACGGATAGGTCGCGCCATGGGCGATCATCAGGCCGATGAAGTTTGTCGGATCGACTTCGTGGCCGATTGTGACAGCCAGGGCGGAGCCGACGAACAGATGCCATCTGCACTGCTCGGCGTTCTGCTTGTTGGAGATGTGCTCATGGACACCGTTCATCATGAAGTTGGTGTTGATGTTGATTTCGTTGATTGTCAGCCAGTAATGGACCTTGCCCTTGTATCTCGTGAAGACTGTCCGGCAGTACTTCTCAAATGCGTCAACTGTGTGTCTGGATACCCAGCCGTCATATTCATTGGCCAGGTGCAGCGGGCAGTCAAAGTGGTAGATTGTCACGAGCGGTTCGATGCCGTACTTTTTGCACTCATCGAAGACATTGTCATAGAACTGAAGGCCTTCTTCGTTCGGCACTTCATCGTCGCCGTTCGGGAAGATTCTGGTCCAGTTGATGGAAAGACGGAACACGTTGCAGTTCATTTCCGCGAAGAGGGCAATGTCTTCCTTCCAGTGATGATAGAAGTCAGTTGCCTCATGGCTGGGATAATAAACATCCGGATCAACATATGCCTTGGCGCCGGCAGGGATTTCATCACGGCCGCCGAATGTTGTCTTTGTGCCGTCAGCGAGAATGATGGAGAATTTTCTGGGGATGCCGTGGATACCGTCACCGCCGGTCAGTGTGTCAGCGACCGCGAGGCCCTTGCCGCCGGAAATATATCCGCCTTCATACTGATTGGCAGCTGTGGCGCCGCCCCATAAAAAACCTTTGGGAAAACTCATAGAACTCCTCCTGTTCTTATCTATATCATTATTATAGCTGAAAGCGGTTTCAACTTCTCATACAAAGCGTGTGAAAATGTGTGACTGCAGCTATGGCGTCCAAAGAAGAGTACAATGGAAAACAGGGAGGTAATCATCATGAAACGCAATCCCTCTGAAGAGAAACATATCGGAATGCTCAGGCCCTATCTGAGCGAGTGCACAGTCCTGCTGAAGAAAAACGGCGATTTCCCGCTGGAAAAGCCATGCCAAATCGCCGCCTACGGACCCGGCGTGCGCCACACTGTCAAGGGCGGCACCGGCAGCGGCGAAGTCAATTCCTCCGGCTTTGTCAGCGTTGAGGAAGGACTCGAGGCCGCCGGCTTTACGGTCACGACCAGAAACTGGCTGAAGCATTACGAAAGACACTACGAAAAGGCGCGGGCCATGCATTTCCTCGGCCTGAAACGGGACGCCAGAAGGAAGAGAACCCTGGCTGTCGTTGAAGGCATGGGAAAACCGGTCCGCGAGCCTGAATACTATATTCCCTTTGACGGCGCGGGCGATACCGCCATCTATGTCGTCCGCAGGCTGTGCGGGGAAGGCGGTGACAGGAGTGAGGAGGACATCCGTCTTTCCCAGACAGAAGTGCGCGATATCCTGACACTGAATCATCAGTATAAGAAATTCATGCTGGTGATCAACGGCGGCGGCTACATCGATCTTTACCCGGTCCGGAATGTCGATAATATCCTGATCCTTTCCCAGCTGGGAACAGAGACCGGCTGCGTCCTGGCTGACATCCTTCTGGGAAAGGCATATCCATCCGGAAAGCTGACCGCCACCTGGGCGAAAGCGGAGGACTATTACGCCGACAACGGCTTCGGCGAATGGGATGACGCCCGCTACCGGGAAGGTATCTATACCGGCTACCGCTATTTCGACAGCTTTGAAAAGGAAGTCTTATGGCCGTTTGGATACGGACTCTCCTATACGGAATTTGACATCGGCCCGCTTGCCTTTGCGCAGAACGGGGAAAAGATCGAAGCGCAGTGCACCGTGACCAATACCGGAACCTTCGCCGGCAAGGAAACCGTGCAGCTGTATGTCTCCCCGCCGCGCGGTGAAATTCACCAGCCGTACCAGGTCCTGGCCGCTTTCGCCAAGACAGATGAGCTGAAACCGGGTGAGTCACAGAAGGTGAAGCTGGAATTCAAGCTGAGGGATCTTTCCGTCTATGACGAAAAGAATGAAATATACAAACTAGTCAAAGGCGACTATCTTCTGCGAACCGGAAATTCCTCCCGGAATACTGTTCTTTCCGGCGCCTTCCATATTTCACAGGACAAGACTGTCCAGCATGCCGTGAAGGCGGTGGAGGCACCTGACTTCATCGACCTGCAGGCGGAAATCGCAAACCATGAAGTGCCGTCTTCTTTGATCAATATCGATCTTTCCCTGATTGAGGAAAAGCAGCTGAAGGACTTCAGCCCTGAAATTATTCCGGAATACATGAACCTCGATGACAGAACCCTGGCCGAGATGAATATCGGCGCCTACGGAAGGGGACTGGCTGACATCATCGGCAGCGCCGCCAGGCAGGTGGCAGGCGCCGCCGGGGAAACCAGCGGGAAGGGACTTAAACACGGCTTTCCGGTGCTGGTCATGGCCGACGGCCCCGCCGGTCTGCGCCTGAGCAGGGAATACTTTGAAGACAGAAACGGCAATGTCCATACAATCGGACCGGCATTCCCGGACACAATCGGCGACCTGCTGCCGAAAGGCATCGTCCGGGCCGCCAACCGCTTCAGCCCGAAACCGGGCCGCCGCGACACTGTCCATGAACAGAACGCGACAGCTCTGCCGGTGGAAACGGCGCTGGCCCAGAGCTGGAACCTGGAATTCGCCGAGGTCTGCGGCGATATCATCGGCCGCGAGATGACTCATTTCAACATCGACCTCTGGCTGGCGCCGGCGCTCAACATCCAGCGCGACGTGCGCTGCGGCAGAAACTTTGAGTATCTTTCCGAGGATCCGCTGGTGTCCGGCCTCTTCGCGGCTGCCCTGACAAAGGGCGTGCAGAAACACCCCGGCCGGGGCGTCACCCTCAAGCATTACGCGGCCAACAGCCAGGAGACCAACCGCTACAACAACAATTCCGTTCTTTCGGAAAGGGCGCTGCGGGAAATCTACCTGCGCGGCTTTGAGATCGCCGTCAGGGAATCCGACCCGGCTGCCGTCATGTCTTCCTACAACCTGGTCAACGGTACCCACACATCCATGCACAGAGGTCTGCTGATTGACATCCTCAGAAGGCAGTTCGGCTTTGACGGCATTGTCATGACCGACTGGGTGACAGCGAATTTCCTCTTCTCGCGGAACCAGAAATACGCGACCCCGGATGCCGCGACAGTGGCGGCGGCGTCCAATGATCTCTTCATGCCCGGCTCCAAAAAAGAACTGGTGCAGATCCTCGCCGGCCTTAAGGAAGGAACCGTGACCAGAAACGACCTGGCTGCCAACGCCTCGCGGATCGTGCGGACGGCGGAACGGATTTCCCGTCAGCCGGAAGACCCGCGGGAAAATGAAAACTGAAAGAAAAAGTTTTCAGAGCTTGTTTCAAAAGGACGCAAAACAGCGGAGCCATGCATTGACATCAGTTTTTGAAAATGATACCTTTTTTACGGCGCAGGGGACAGCCGTTCCCGGTGTCATTCAACGGAACAGGAGCGCAGTATGATGAAGGTTGTCAGAATGTTTACAATCGAATCGGTTTCCGCCAGTAAGAGTCTTGTTTCCGGTTTCTTAATGTTTATCATTTAGAAACCGGTTTTTTCTTATCCGGGATCCTGCGCGCACAGAGCATCTGATTTACCCGTATGATTGCTTATATCTTGTTAAAGGAGAATCACTATGGCAAAACGGACAGACATCAAAAAAGTGCTGATTATCGGCTCCGGCCCGATCGTGATCGGCCAGGCGGCGGAATTTGACTACGCCGGCACCCAGGCATGCATTGCCTTAAGGGAAGAGGGATACCAGGTCATTCTGGTCAACTCCAACCCGGCGACAATCATGACCGATACCCAGATGGCGGACAAGGTTTACATGGAACCGCTGACTCTGGAATATGTCGCGAAAATCCTCCGCTATGAAAGACCCGACGCGATTGTCCCGGGCATCGGCGGCCAGACCGGCCTCAACCTGGCGGTCCAGCTGGATAAAAAGGGAATCCTGAAAGAATGCGGCGTTGAGCTGCTCGGCACCCCGCGGGAGAGCATCGAAAGGGCGGAAGACCGCCAGATGTTCAAGGAAATGTGCCAGAAGATCGGCGAGCCGGTCATTCCTTCCGAAATCACATACAATCTTGAAGAAGCGAAAGAAGCCGCGAAGCATATCGGCTATCCGGTTGTCCTGAGACCTGCCTTCACACTCGGCGGCACCGGCGGCGGCTTTGCCTATAACGAAGAGGAGCTGGTCGAAATCGGCACCAATGCCTTCCAGCTTTCCCCGGTTCACCAGGTCCTGATTGAAAAGAGCGTCAGAGGCTACAAGGAAATCGAGTTTGAAGTCATGCGTGACTCCAACGATAAGACAATCACGATCTGCGGCATGGAAAATGTCGACCCGGTCGGCGTCCATACCGGCGACTCGATCGTTGTCGCCCCGATCCTTTCCCTCAATGACCATGACCTGAAGATGCTGAATGACTCAGCGATCAAGATCATCCGTGAACTGAAGATCGAAGGCGGCTGCAACGTCCAGTTCGCCCTCCATCCCGAAACAAGTGAATACTATCTGATTGAAGTCAACCCGAGAGTCTCCAGATCCTCGGCGCTGGCCTCCAAGGCGTCCGGCTATCCGATCGCCAGGGTGACCGCCAAGATCGCCATGGGCATGGCTCTTGAAGACATCGAAGTGGCCGGCACAACCGCCGACAAGGAACCCAGCCTCGACTACATCGTTGCCAAGTTCCCGCGCTTCCCGTTCGACAAGTTCCCCAACACCCCGAACCAGCTCGGCACCCAGATG
>JAUNJW010000391.1 GCA_030533035.1 Erysipelotrichaceae bacterium | reverse complement strand
TTTTTCAGTCTTCCGAAAATGTCGGTGAACTGCATGCGGATAAATTCCACATCGCCTTCTTCCACCATTCTGATGATGTCTTCTTTTGTGTAACTCATTGTCTTCTTCCTCCTAGAAAAAATTAAAAGAGCAAAGGGGTCCCGTATGTCCCGGGCACCTTTGCTCTGACATGCATTATAGTAAATGCCCGTATGTAAATTGTCAATAATGTTTTTTCAGAAATATTTTTCATTTTTCAGAACGATGATTCTCCTGCCTGCTTCCCGGATATCCTGAGGCGCGGCAAACATGGAAAAGCGGATCCACCCTTCCCCGCTCTCACCGAAGCCGGCGCCCGGCGTGGCGGCGATCTGTGCCTGTTTCAGCAGCACGTCAAAGGTTTCCCAGCTGCCCATGCCGGCCGGACACTTCATCCAGATATAGGGAGAATTCTTACCGCCGGTATAGGACAGCCCTGCCTCATCAAGGGCGCTCATGAAAGTGACTGCATTGGCCCGGTATACTTCGTGCAGCTCTGCCACTTCCTTCTGCCCCTGTTCGCTGAAGACTGCCAGCGCGGCTTTCTGCAGAATATAGGAAACGCCGTTGGTGCGGGTTGTGCGGTTGCGCACCCACATGGCGTTCAGTGACATGTCATCCCGTTTCAGGCTCATCGGAATCACGGTATAGCCGCATCTGGTGCCGGTAAAACCGGCGGTTTTGGAAAGCGATGAGATTTCAATGGCGCACTCCTTCGCACCTTCGATTTCATAGATGCTGCGGGGAATCCCCTCTTCACAGACAAAAGATTCATAAGCGGCATCGAAAAGAATGACGGAATCCGTCCGGATCGCATAATCCACCCACTGCTTCAGGCATTCCCGCGTGCAAACAGCCCCGGTGGGATTGTCTGGCGAACAGAGATAGATCAGTGCCTGGATATTGTTTTCAGGCGGCAGCGGCTGGAAGCCATTGTCCATGTCAGTGCCGGGGAAGATGATTTCACGGCCGTCCATGACATTTGCGTCGGCGTAAGCCGGATAGGCAGGCTCGGGGATCATGGCCGGCATCTGCCTGTCAAACAGATGCAGGATATCGCCCAGTTCATCACTGGCACCGCTCGAGACAAAGACTTCCTGTGCTTCCACCGGGATTCCGCGCTTCTGATACCAGCGGGCGATGGCATTGCGCAGCTGCGGATCGCCGCACTCCGGCATGTAGCCGTGGAAAGTCTCAGCGTGTGCCTGATCCTCCACTGCCTCATGCATTGCCTTGATGACTGCGGGCGTCATCGGCTGGGTCACATCGCCGATGCCGAGCCGCAGGATTCTCTCTCCCGGATGTTCATGAAGCCAGGCGTCAATCCGTTTGCGGATATCGGCGAAAAGATAGGATTCTTTTATTTTCATGTAATTGAGATTCATGCAGATCATGGCCGCGCCTCCCCTTTCATTTCAATTTCCGCGTCATAGACAAATTCCGCCGGTCCTTTCATCCAGAATTCGCCGTTTTCCTCTTTTCTGAATTCCAGGATCCCGCCATCCAGTCTGACCAGTACCGGCTGATCAGCGCTCACAGCCCCGGTATAAACAGCCGCTGCGGCAGAAGCGCAGGCGCCGGTTCCGCAGGCCATTGTCACACCGCTTCCTCTTTCCCAGACACGCATGCG
>JAUNJW010000161.1 GCA_030533035.1 Erysipelotrichaceae bacterium | reverse complement strand
GAATATCAGAATACCCGCCACAACAGCGGCTTCATGGCTGTTGACCTTCTGGCGGACAGACTGGGAGTTTCCATCACCACCAATAAATTCAACGCTCTGTGCGCCAAGGCAAATATCAGCGGCCAGCCGGTCCTGTTATTAAAGCCTCTTACCTATATGAATGAATCCGGCAGCGCCATTTCCCAGGCTGTCAGCTTCTATAAGATTGAACCGCAGGATATCCTGATTATTCATGATGATATGGATCTGCCGGTCGGTTCTGTCAGAATCCGCAAAAAAGGTTCCGCCGGCGGCCAGAAGGGCATGAAGTCGATTATCAATTCCCTGAAAACAGACGCGATCGCGAGAATCCGCATCGGCGTCGGCCACAGCCAGAAGGGCAATCACGAAATTGTGCCGGACTGGGTCCTTTCCCCGGTATCCAAAGCCGACAGGGAAGTATTCGATACAGCACTGAAAGCAGCTGCTGACGCGTCCTACGCATGGGTGAGCGAAGACATGGACAAAGTCATGTCCGCATACAACATCAAAGTCAAAGAAACAAAAGAAGAAACAGAAACAAAGGAATAGGAGGAAAGCGTATTTCCGGCAATCCCCGCCGTATGCCGCTTTGGCTTCAGCAGGAAATGAAGGACAATCCCGCTGTCAGGTCTCTGACAAGAGGAAAAACCGTCCCTCTGACCTCACTGATTCAGGAAGCTCTGATGATCAGCACTTCCTATATTAAAAGGCCCCGCGGTATGCTCGTCATAAAACAGAACCTCTATCACGCACAGCGTCTTTATGAAAGAGTCTCGGCACTCCTGAATGAAGATGAATGTGCGCTTTTTGGCGCGGACGAGTCGCTCCGTGTGGAAGCGATCGCCTCATCGCCTGAAATGACCGCCATCAAGGTGGAAACAATGGCCGGTCTTCTCAGCAATCCGGACCAGGTGGTCATCACCTGTCCGTCCGGCCTGCTCAGGCAGCTGCCGTTCCCGGATGATTTCCGCGATGGCTGCATCACCCTGAAAACCGGCAGTGAAATGAACATGAATGAGCTGAAAAGACGGCTGCGGGCCGGCGGCTACCAGCAGACAGCCCACATTGACCAGCCTCTTTGCTACGCGGCAAGGGGCGGCATCGTTGACGTCTTTTCCATCAATTATGAAAATCCCATCAGAATTGAATTCTTTGACACCGAGATTGATTCCATCCGGTTCTTTGACGTCTCAACCCAGAAAACGATCAATACAGTAAATGAGGTCAGGATTGTCCCGGCTTCCGATGTGATTTTCACAGATTCCCAGATTGAGGAAATCCGTCAGAAGGCAATGGCGATGATCAAAACCCCGGACACACTGTCCTCACAGGTGGAATCTGACCTGATGGCGATGGAAGAACATATTTTCGAAAGAAGCCAGTATCCGTACATGGCGCTTCTGGATCAGACCGCAGGCATCTGGGATTACATGGACAGGCCGGACGTCATCTGGTCGGATGAGGATCTGGTCAGAGAATCTGCGAAGAGACTGAATGAGGAAAGTATTTCCTATGTGCAGGAAATGGTGCAGGAAGGCAAGATGCTGCCGAAATATACCATGTACCATGATATTTCACGCATTGCCCCGGACTGTAAAAAGATCAAGGAAGATCCTTTTGAAAACAACACTGCCGGCATTGAGGAAGTCCATCTGCCCAATGAACCGGCCGAAACAAAACTGAAGATGCTGGCAGCCGGCTCCAGGACAATCCTGGCGCTCGGTGATAAGGAACTGGCCAGAACAGCGCAGCTCTGCAGTGAAAACAATATTGTCTACTCCATACTCGGTGACGACGGAGAAATACAAAACGGCCTGAATCTCTGCCTGTTTGAGCTCCCCCAGGGTTTTTATCTGTCAGAAAGCGATCTGAATGTCTATTCCTCCGCTGAACTGTACGAGGTTCATCACAGAAGGGGAAGATATGAGAATAAATTCCGCAGTGCCGAAGTCATCCACAGCTATGATGAGCTTTCACCGGGCGACTATATCGTCCATGCCCAGTATGGCGTCGGCCAGTATCTCGGCATTGAAACAAGAGAGATCCGGGATGTCAAAAGAGACTTCCTGAAGATTGTCTACAGAGGCAATTCCGAACTGCTTGTCCCGCTGGAACAGTTCCGCCTGGTCAGAAAGTTCATTTCCCGCGAAGGCGTCGTGCCCCGGCTCAACAAACTGGGCACCAACGAATGGGAAAAGACCAGAAAGAGACTTCAGGAAAATGTGGAGAATATTGCCGACCGGCTGCTTGCCCTCTACGCAAACCGCGAACAGCATATCGGCTTTGCATTCTCGAAAGACACCGAAGAAACCAGAAAGTTTGAAAATGCGTTCCTTTATGATCTGACCCCGGACCAGCAGTCGGCTGTGGAAGACGTCAAAAAGGATATGGAAAGCGACAAGCCGATGGACCGCCTGGTCTGCGGTGACGTAGGCTTCGGAAAAACAGAGATCGCTGTCCGGGCCTCCTTCAAGGCTGTCAGTGACAACAAGCAGGTGGCTGTGCTCTGTCCGACCACCATTCTTTCCCAGCAGCACTACCGCACGTTTACCGAAAGATACCGTGATTTCCCGGTGGAAATCCGTGTTCTGAACCGGTTTGTGCCGGTTTCCGAACAGAAGAAAGTCCTGGAAGACCTCAGGGAAGGAAAAGTGGATATCGTCATCGGCACCCACCGCATTCTTTCAAAGGATGTTGTATTCAAAGACCTCGGTCTTCTGGTCATAGACGAAGAACAGCGCTTCGGCGTGGAACACAAGGAAAAGATCAAGGAACTGAAAAACGGAATTGATGTCCTGGCCCTCAGCGCCACCCCGATTCCCAGAACCCTTCAGATGTCCCTGATCGGCATCCGCTCGCTTTCCCAGCTGGAGACCCCGCCGCTCAACCGCTACAGCGTCCAGACCTATGTTGTCGAAAAGAACCAGGGCCTGGTCCAGGAAGCCATTGAAAAAGAACTGGCAAGGGACGGCCAGGTATTCTACCTCTACAACGACATTGACAAGATGTACAATGTGGCCCGTACATTAAGGCATATCCTGCCTTCCGCCAGGATCGGGATTGTCCACGGCCAGATGGACAGAAATGAGATCGAAGACACCATGATGAAGTTCTCAAACCATGAAATCGACGTCATGGTCTGCACAACCATCGTGGAAAACGGTATTGATATCCCCAATGTCAACACGATCCTGATTGAAAACGCGCAGGATTTCGGCCTGGCCCAGATCTATCAGATCAAGGGCAGGGTAGGCAGAAGCGACAGAATCGCCTATGCGTATCTGCTTGTGCCGCCCAGAAAACAGCTGTCCGAAGTCGCCGCCAAGCGTCTGCAGGCAGTCAAGGAATTCGCAAGACTCGGATCCGGCTATAAGATTGCCATGCGTGACCTTACCATCCGCGGCGCCGGTGATCTTCTGGGACCGGATCAGTCCGGTTTCATCGACACTGTCGGTATAGATATGTATATCGATATGCTGGAATCCGCCATTGAAGCCAAAAAGAGCGGCAGACCGGCAGAGGAACAGAAAGTGGAAGCCAGGGCCAATATCAGCCGCACAAGCTATATTCCCGAATCCTTTACGTCCAATGACTACGATAAACTGGATATGTACCAGAAGATCGACATGGTTTCTTCTGCCGAGCAGCTGGAACAGTACCGGGAAGACATCATCGACCAGTATGGCAAACTGCCCCGTGAAGTCGATGCCCTGTTCCAGAAAAAGGAACTGGACCTCAGACTTGACAGGCCTTATGTGCAGAGCTACCGGGAAATCAAGGGAAAGACAGAAATCACATTCTCACCGCTGTTTTCCCAGCATGTCGACGGCGTCCGTCTGTTTGAAGGATTCACCAAAATCTCAAAGGATATCGCGATCCGCTACCGCGGCGGCACGATTACTGCTGAGATTCCCATATCCAGGGACAGCCTGAAGATTGCCATCCAGGTAATTGATACGGCAGGAAAGGCAAGAAAAAATGAGAATTGACAAATTTCTGAAAGTCTCCCGCATTCTGAAAAGAAGAGCGGTTTCCAAGGAGCTCGCTCTCAATGAAAGAATTGAGATCAACGGCAGGGTTGTCAAACCCTCCCATGAAGTCAACGCCGGAGATATTATCGGCATCACATTCGGAAACAGAAAACTGGAAGTCAGGGTGCTGGCTGTCAATGAAGTCAAAAGAAAGCAGGAAGCCGCTGACTTATACGAAATTGTTTCCGAGACCAGAATTGAAGATCCTGCGCAGGATTGAAAATTAAAGAATTGAAATGACAGAGGTGGATATATAATATAAACACCAAGGAGCACTCAATGACCCAGACAACTGTTAAAAAGAGTAAAAAGAAAAAGAACCGCCGGCTGACGCCAGTCATGAAACTGGTGTGCATTGTGCTGATCGGTATTTCCATATATCTTCTTTATTCCGTCGGCAGGGAAGTCATGACAACACTTGAGCTGCGCCGGCAGCTGGCCGAAGTGGAAGAGAAGCTTGAAAAAGTCCAGCTTGAGAACGAACGGCTGAACAAAGAGAAAGAAAAGCTGCAGGACCCTGACTATGTCCAGAGCTATGCCAGGGGCAATTACATGCTTTCAAAGGACGGGGAACAGATCTTCTACCTGCCCGAAAGCAATTCCGGAGACTGAGTAATCAGGCAATGAGCTGCGAAAGCAGCTTTTTTATATGAAGAAAAGGCACCCCATACGGAGTGCCTACAGGAAGGAAGGCAACAGATCAGAAGATATTATTTTGCGGCACCCTGATTGGCGACAGCGGCCATTTTAGCCTTCAGTTCATCATCACTCATGCCCAGGTAGTAATGATCTGTAACATTGAAATTGTCATCAAATTCATATACAAGCGGTGAGCCGGTGGGAATGTTGACACCGATGATTTCGTCGTCGGAAAGATTGTCAAAATATTTGACCAGAGCCCGCAGCGAGTTGCCGTGGGCAGCGATCAGAACACGTTTGCCTTCGGCCATGTCTTTTTTTATGACAGATTCAAAATACGGAACAACTCTTTCAATGGTGGTTTCCAGCGATTCATTCAGAGGAAGCTCTTCAGCCGGGATGTTCCGGAACATTGCCTGATTCACAGGAGCTCTTTCGTCAGAAGGATCCAGGGCGGGAGGTTTGACATC
>JAUNJW010000160.1 GCA_030533035.1 Erysipelotrichaceae bacterium | reverse complement strand
TTCAATGACAGCGGAATACGAAGGCATGCCGGCCGGTTATATCAGTCTGTATCCGAAATCCATCGAAGGACCGTTCGGTCATAAAGACCTGCCTGAAATTGTGGATTTCGGCGTTCTTGAAAAATACAGGCGCAGGGGAATCGGCACCGCCCTTATGGACCAGGCAGAATCCCTCGCTTCCCGGTACGCGGATCTGGTATATCTGGGCGTCGGTCTTCATGCCGGCTACGGAAGCGCCCAGAGGATGTATGCACAAAGAGGCTATATACCGGACGGCAGCGGCGCCTGGCACAAAGACAGACCCTGTGTACCGTATGAAAGCTATCCCCTGGATGATGATCTGTATATTTACATGTCAAAGTCATTGCAAAAAAAGTAAATGGTCTCAGAGCTGAAGAAATCTTTGCGAATGAATACGGCTTTACCCGAAGATACAATGTTTTTCACGGAAAATAACACATTTTGGATGGGACACGGCGTGTCCCATTCTTTCATAACGGCTTTTTGCTCATTTTGTGACCTGTTTTCCGTATACAAGTGTCTGTATTCTGAAACCGTACAGGAGATCAGGTTCCTGGATCTGAATGATTCTGATTTCCGTGAAATCCAAAAGAGGAGAAAGGAAACGTAAACATATGCTTAAAAAAATGAACCGGCTGATCAGCCTTGGATTAATGCTCTGCGCCGTCATTATTCTGACGGACCGCTTCATCGTCACACTGCCCCAGTGGCTGGCAGTCACGATGTATACCGGCGCTGTCATTATGGTGCTGTACGGAATGATCCTGAGCAGAAGAGACCAGTCTTAATACACCAGCTTCCGCAGGAACCTGGATTGACTTCAATGACAAAACTGTCCAAAATGGACACAGAGTCAGATGACGGATTATCCCTGGGAAAATAAAATGGCAATCGATATCGGTAGAACAAAAGAATATTACAGATCCATGCCGCCCGAGGATCTTTGCGACTGCGCGTACTGCCGGACATACATGCGGCAGATCAGGGCAGCGTATCCGGACACCGCGGAAAAACTGGAAACCCTGGGAATTGACATTGAAAAACCGTTTGAAACAATGCCGCTGGTACCGGGGGATGACGGATTCATCGATTTCATCGGCTCCCAGTATGTTGTTTTCGGCAGACCTGATCAGGAAGCCCTGGATGCTGTTCGTGCGGCATGCATGCAGATTGCTGAGTCTCATCCTGTCACTGGGATCACTGAAGATCATTTCGTCATCGAAACGGGAGAAATCAGGCTGAAGTGGAATTGTATGGATGAACAGGAACACTGACAGATCAGCATCCAAAAAGCGGAAAAGGACAGGGAATATCTGCTTTCACCGGCAGGATGTCCTCACAGAATACAAGTGAATGAAGGTAAATGATATATATGAATTACAGGGTTATTGACAGAGATAAATATTACCGTAAGGGTGTGTACCGCCATTTCACGGAAGACTGCAGATGCTCCACTTCCGTGACGGCGAGGATCGACGTGACGGATCTTGTCGATTTTTCAAAAAGAAACGGCTCAAAATTCTACATCGATTTTCTGTATATTCTCTCAATGGTTCTCAATTCCAGAGACGATTACAGGATGGCATATCTGTACCAGTCAGATGAACTGATCTGCTATGACGTGATCCATCCCACCCAGTATGTTTTCCATGAGGATACGGAAACTTGCACACCGGTTTATACAGAATACACGGAAGACTATGAAATCTTTTACCGCAGCGCGCTCAGGGATGTGGAAAAGGCAAAAGAAACAAGGGAGTACGGCCTGGATTCCAAGAATCATCCCAACTGGTTCGACGCCTCTTATATCTCCTGGCTTTCCTATGATTCACTGAATATTGAGCTTCCCGACGGCTATCTGTATTTCCTGCCGATCATCAACTGGGGCAGATACAGAAAAGAAAACGGAAGGCTGCTCATGCCGGTGTCGGTAAGGCTCAACCACGCTGTCGCCGACGGCTTCCTGGTTGCCAATGTGTTCCGGCTTCTGGAAGAGGAGATGAAGGCATTCATTCCGGCGCATGACAGAAAGGTTCTGTAGTACTTATATACGTTATTCAGCCCCGTGATCTGACACAGAACGGGGTTTTTGAATGCAATCTTAAGATTTCTGTTCAGCCGGAAGGTGTAATGTATCTTCGAAGCAGGAGGTACAGGATATGCGTCTGATCGGCAATCTGATCTGGATTATATGCGGCGGCTTTCTCAGCGGCCTTGGCTGGTGTCTGGCGGGGATGATCTGGTGTGTGACCATCATCGGAATTCCCATCGGTCTCCAATGTTTCAAATTCTCTTCCATTTCCTTCGATCCCTTCGGCAAGGAAGTGGCTTATGAAGGCGGCGCGGTTTCGTTTCTTGTCAATGTTCTCTGGTTCCTGGTTTCAGGCATTGAACTGGCCATGCTGAATTTCGGCATCGGCTGCCTCTTGTGCCTGACAATCGTCGGCATTCCCTTCGGCGTACAGTTTTTCAAAATCGCAAAACTGGCCCTGGCACCGTTCGGCGCCAATATCTACAGGGTAAGATATCTCTGAAACGGCGGATTCATCCGTCGTTTTTTAATGTCTGAGCGGTGAATCGGGAAATGAGTCATAACATTCCCCAGGATCCGGGAAACCTGTTACGATAATGCTGTTGAAGAGGCTGATCATGAAAACACTTATTGTATATTTCAGTGCCGAAGCCGGCACAACCGCTGCTGTCGCAAAACAGCTAGCAGCTGAAATCCGGGCGGATCTGTTTGAAATCATTCCTGAAAAACCATATACACGGGCTGACCTGAACTATATGAATCCTCTTGCCCGCTGCAACCGTGAGAAAATCGCAAACAAAGACGTGCCTTATCAGGGTGACGTCAGCGGATTTGAAACCTATGACACTATACTTCTCGGTTTTCCCATCTGGTACGGCGGCGCCCCGAATGTGGTCAATACCTTCTGCAGTGCCCATGACTTCAGCGGCAAAAAGGTTTATGCCTTTGCGACCAGCGGCGGCAGTCCCATCGGCAGAACAGCGGAAAAGCTCAGACCGTATGTGAGCGGCGCTTCCTTCCTGGACGCCAGGCTGGTGCACAGCGCCTTCGATGTAAAGGAGTGGATTGCGTAAATGATCTATATCATCCGCCATGGCCAGACACAGCTGAACAAAGCCAATGTCCTTCAGGGCCGCAGGGATACGCCGCTGAATGAAACGGGCAGACAGCAGGCTTCTCAAGCGGCTGAATGGTTCCGCAGCAGAGGCATCCATTTTGACTATGTCTTTTCCAGTCCGCTTGAGCGGGCCATGGATACCGCAAAAATATGCTGTGATTATATTGAGCCGGTGCAGGACGAAAGACTGATTGAGATGGACTATGGTCCTTATGAAGGGGCTGATCTGAGAAACCCGGCGCCTGAAATCACTGAATTCTTTTCTGATTTTGTAAATAATCCGGCTCCGGCCGGCATGGAACAGCTCGCGGACGTTGTCGGAAGAACCGGGGAGTTTCTGGAAGAAATCAAAAATCTAGAAGGAAACATCCTGATTTCCACCCACGCGATCGCCATGAAGGGCATCCTGGAATATCTGACCCCTCTGGCGAAGGGGTTCTACTGGTCAAAATACATCGGCAACTGTTCCGTCTACTGCGCTGAAAACAGTGCAGACGGCTATACCGTTCCGCAGGAAATCAGATAACCGGAATCCGTCAGGGCGGCGGATTCTTTTTGTTGAGATCAAATGGTAGAATATATCCTGTATCTGACAGGACAGGAGGATCCCGTATGAGTCTTTTTGTAATCGGAAGCGGCATATTCTATGGCGTGCTCTGCATCTTCTCCATTGTGACCGGACTGATCTATGTGTCCGGCAGAAGGGAACTGAACCCGCTTGAGCTTTCGGATAATTTCATGAAAAAACTGGATACGCCGGAAAAGCTAAGTGCCTTTGCGAAAAAAATGGGCTGGGTGACATTCTTTGTCGGGCTTGTGCAGGGGCTGACCTCGTATTCCATTCTCATCGGCCGTTCGCCGGTGTTCTGGCTGATTGCTTTCGGATTCAATCTTTTTTCCATCTTTTCCGTGCTTTTCAAGCTGAAAGGAAAGATCAGCGCGTTCCCGCTGATGAAGCTTGTATTCTATACAATTATCTTTATTGTTCTGGTGCTTGGCAGTACGCGTGCACTGTATTTCTGAAACACTGTAAAACTGTTGTGACATAGAGGGAAACGTGCTAAGATTTGCCGGATTACAGGGAGGTGCTGCGATGATAGAAAAGGTTACTGCGATTGTCGCCGATATAGACGGAACACTTGTCAACAAGGGTGAAATGATCATGCCTGTCACCATGCAGGCGCTTGAAAAGCTCCATAAGAAAGGTGTCCTGATCGGCCTTTCCACCGGCCGCAAGATCAACAAGTTCATGATGGAAAGAGCCAGGGACTGGCATCTGTCCTTTAATTTTGACCTGATCATCGGCATGAACGGCGGCCAGCTGTGGGATAAGGACCACGCTGAAATTGAAAGCTATTATCTGCTTGAGAAAGACACCATGAAAGAGATCCTCGACAGAATGGCGCCGCTGAAACTGAATTCCATGATCTATGAAGAAGATCACATGGTCGCCCTGTATTTTGATGAGCTGATCAACGCCTCCATGCGCAGAAACCACATGGATGTCATTGTCACGGAAGGCGATAAGGACCGCCTCTGTGTCAGGCCGAATTACAACGTTCTCTTCCGCTTTGATCCTGAGAGAAGTGAGGAAGTGCAGAAGTTCGCGGAATCGCTGACATGTGAAAAATACAACGCGATCATGACCAGTCCGGGTATCATCGAATTCATGGATCCCCGCGTCAACAAAGGCATGGCGCTGCACAAATACAGCGAACGCAACAATATCCCGATCAACGAGATCATGGCATTCGGCGACATGGACAATGACAAGGAAATGCTGAAGGAAGCCGGCTGGGGCGTCTGCCTGGTCAACGGTTCAGACGCATCCAAGGCAATGGCTGACTGCATTACCGAATACCCGTGCACGGAAGACGGCATGGGCCGCTGGCTTGAGACTTATGTGCTTGACGGCAGCGTAAAGCTTGGCCGTTAAAGAAATCTTAATTTGCAGGGATTGGACCCCATGTCAGAAAGACGGCGGAAATACCTG
>JAUNJW010000159.1 GCA_030533035.1 Erysipelotrichaceae bacterium | reverse complement strand
CGCACGCCACGACGAGCGAGACGTTTCCCCTGGAGAGGCGTCTCACTTGGGCAGCCGCGAGAGCCGACCAGGCCGGCTTCCGCGGAACAGCGTGGTCGGACCGCGATGACGCCGCTCACCTCAACCTCCTCCTGAAGCCGATGCCGGTCGCGCCCGCGCCGATGGCGAGGGTGCCGAGCGCGACCGGCGCCGCGAACGGCGACAGGGGGTTCTCGTCGTCCCACTCGGGGACGTCGGAGTTGCTCTTGTTCATCATCTGGTACACGCGCCAGCGCCTCGACGAGGTCAGGTCGCCGTCCTCGTCGACGTCGGCCTCCTCGGGCTCGGCGGGCTCGGGCTCGCCCCCGGCGTCGGCGTCCTGCGCGGCGACCGAGTCGGCGCCGGCTTTCGCGTCGGCCGCGGCCGCGGAGGGCCAGGGAGCGCATTTGCTTGGGCGTCATACCGTACTGCCTGACAAACAGGCGGTTGAAGTAGCTCTGCTGGTTGAACCCGCACTTGCCGGCGATTTCAGCGAACTGCAGGTCGGAATTGTTGATCAGGTAAACGCTGCGCTCGAGCCTGAATTTCTGGACGTGCTCAATCGGCGATTCCTGCAGGTAGCGCCGGAAGAGCCTGGTGCAGCGGGAGCGTGACATCCGGCCGGCAGCGGCGATCTGGTCAACGGTGATTTCCTCACGGTAGTTTACACCGATGAAGCTGAGCATTTCCCTTAACAGCTGCAGGTCGACGTTTGTGCTGATCGTGTCATCCGGATTGGTGTGATGGTAAATGCGCAGGATCTGCCGCAGCAGAACCAGATAGTGGGAGGCCGCCTCAAATTCCCAGGCGTCGGGCTTATGACGGCTGATGTCAAAGATGGCGTCGAGATCATAGGAGAACAGCGGTGAAACCGGCCGGATCACGGTCGAGGAAAAGCTGTCGTCCCGGATCATTTTCCGGATTGCCGTGTCAAGGACCGGGGCCGTGACGGCATCCGGCATGGCGGCGAGAATCCGGTAGCGGGCCGGGGCGCGGGTAATGCCGCGGATGGAATGGAAATGGTTGCTGTTGATGAACAGGGTCTCTGTCTCCTGTACATAAAACAGGGTGCCGTCCACCTCTACGCTGATTTCCCCTTCCATCACGCGGATCCAGAAAAACTCATTGTAGAGATGCGGCGCTGATTTGACGGTGTGGGTCTCAGAGAATTCTGATTCCTGCGCGGAGATTCTCAGGCCGGGGCTCAGGTAGGCAGGCGCACTGGGATACCTGTCATGTGCGGTCATTTGTGCCATATTGTCGCTCATAATATTCCTCCCCATCCGGACAGTATTGTTTCGTACTAACATTATACCCGATCGTACTATAAGTTGGGATAAAAAAGCATCATAATTTTCATGCTTGGGTTGATTGTACAAATCTTCCCATGAACATGGAGGGAAATAAAATGAAGAAAGCTTTACCGTTCCTGCTGTGTGCTGCCCTGCTCGCAGGCTGCTCAAGCTCCACAGCAAACACTGACACAGAGCCCGAAACAAAGGACGAAGAAACAACTGAAACAACTGAAGAAGAAGTTCAGACAGTCGGTGTCTACACAGTTTACAACGCTACCGGCGAAGGCGTCACAGAACTCTATCTGTATCCGAGCGGAAATGCCGACAAGGGTGAAAACTACGCTGCCGGCGGACATGGCTTCGGCGATGCCCACGCAAAGATCCTGACTTACGACGCAGCTGACGATCCTTCTGTTGAGCTGACTCTGGAATTCACAACAAACAGCGGCTACACAGGCAAGTTCGAAACACTGCACATCGAAACAGCTCCGATCTCCCTGCTGGCTGAAGACGCTCTGACAGGCGCCACACAGATCGCATTCCAGGCTTCCAAGGCTGTTTACAACATCTTCAACACAACCGGCGAAGAAGTTACAGAACTCTATCTGTACCGTACAGGCTCCTCCGACAAGGGCAAGAACCTGATCGCTGACGCTGCTGAAGACGGCGGCAGCCAGGTCATCAGCTTCGACGCTGTTCCGGAAATGCTGCTGGACGACAAGGGCAACATGGGTGCCTTCACAATCGAATTCACAACAGCTTCCGGCTACACAGGAAAATTCGAGACTCTGTCCTATGAGAACGCTCCGATCAGCCTGATCAGCGCAGACGCAATGACAGGCGCTACAGAGATCAAGTTCGGCGTTCCCCAGAACTGATCAGAATTAAAAACTGAACCTGATGAAAAACGTGATGATCATTGATCACCACGTTTTTTTTCAGGTTTTCTTTCTTTGATTTCGGGATGGGCGCTGATTTTCCTGTACAGGATGATGCACGGCTCATGCATGTACAGTTTGACAAAAGTGACCATTTCATCCCGCGACACCTCATCCATCGTGTCAAGCCACTGGACCACGCAGCCGATCAGTAGGTTCGAGATTGCTATGGTGCCCATGTTAAGCAGAGGATCCCGGAGAATCTCCTGCGGGTTTTCATAGAGGGCTTCAAGGGTGCCGGTGATAAAGACGTCCTGCAGGAGTCTGCGCAGGCGCTCGGGAACGCAGTGGCTGAGCGTCTTGAGGATCTCCCTGTTTTCATAGATCATGTCAATGCACCAGTCAGTGGATTCATTGAGCTGATGATTGGCCATTTTCTGGACCATGACCGGCGTCAGGCCGAGGATCATTTTTTCTTTCAGGCTTTCGCAGATGCTTTCCAGCAGTTCATACTTGTCGGCATAGTGGGCATAGAACGCGTTGCGCGAGATCATCGCGACGGCGCAGATGTCTTTGATCCGGATCTGCTCAAAGGAGGATCCGGCTGCTACTTTGAGAAAGGCATTGATGATCAGCTCTTCTGTTTTCTGAAAACGGAGATCAAATTTGTTCATGGACGGGCCTCTTTTTTAAATGACATCATGTGATTTATTTTTATATATATCAATTTTATATCACTGTCAATCAGGATACACACGCCATGGGGACAAATGAAAACGGACAGGTTCTTTCCTGTCCGCTTCAATGTGCTGATGTTTACAGTTCTTCGCCGTTGGAGGCGGTCACCTTCTGATACCAGGCATAGCTGTCCTTGAGGGAACGCTTTCCGGTTCCTTTTCCGTAATTGTCATAATCGACATAGATGAAGCCGTATCTCTTTTCCATCTCGCTGGAGGAGCAGGAAACGATGTCAATCGGTCCCCATGGATAGAAACCGCGCAGATCGACGCCGTCATGGATGGCTTCCTTCATCTGTTCGATATGGGTTCTGAGATATTCAATCCGGTAAGGATCATGGATCCTGCCGTCGGCCTCCACTTTGTCATAGGCGCCCAGGCCGTTTTCCGTGATATAGATCGGTTTCTGGTATCTGTCCCAGTAGACATTGAGGGCATAGCGCAGGCCGATGGGATCGATGGCCCAGCCCCAGTCGCTGGCTTTGAGAACCGGATTGGGCACCTGGCCCAGGTTCGTATGCAGGAATGCTTCCTCCCCTGACAGGCGGGTGTAGTAATACGAGAGCGAGACAAAGTCGACGGTTCCGTTTTTCAGGTCTTCCTCGTCATGTTCGCCGAACTGAATGTCAAAGCCCCTGTCCTCAAAATATCTCAGGGCATAGCCGGGATAGACGCCCCTGACCATGACGTCGCCATAGAGAAGTTCCATCTGGTTGTGGCGCAGGTTCCAGAAGTTGTCCTCGGGTCTTGTCGAAGACGGATAGGTCAGGTTCGAGCAGAACATCATGCCGATCTGATTGTCCGGATCGATTTCATGGGCATGCTTTGTGGCGATGGCGCAGGCAACCATTTCGTTGTGAACTGCCTGGTATTTGGCTTCATCCAGGTTTTCCACGACGTCCGCCGCCACGCCGAGGTGGTTGAAGGATTCATGGACGATCAGGTTGATCTGGTTGACGACAATCCAGTACTTCACCTTTCCTTTGTAGCGGTTAAAGAGCACATCGCAGTATCTGACAAAGAACTCAATGAGTTCCCGGCTGTACCAGCCCTTGTATTTCAGCGTCAGGTTCAGCGGCATCTCATAATGGGAGATGGTGATCATCGGCTCCATGCCGTTGGCGATGATTTCATCGATCAGGGAATCATAGAATTTCAGGCCTTCCTCATTGGGCTCTGTCTCATCGCCGTTGGGGAAGATTCTGGCCCAGTTGATGGAAGTTCTCAGGCTGTTCATGCCGGTTCCGGCCAGCAGCTTCAGGTCCTCTTTGTAGGTGTGGTAGAAATCGATGCCTCTTCTTTTCGGATAAAGAAGGTCATCCTCCGCCATTGCCTTTTTCACATAGGCGGTATCGATTTCCATGTTGTATCTCTCATTGGGCGGCAGGTCATACTGGGCGCGGTTGATGTCCGCCAGGCACCAGCCCTTCCCGCCTTCTTTCCAGGCGCCTTCCATCTGGTTGGCAGCCAGGGCTCCTCCCCAGAAGAAACCTTCCGGGAAGCGGTCCGGATTCTTTTTCATGATTGTTGTCCTCTTTCTGTTTCTGTTAAGAAAATTATAGCAGACGGTCCGGCTTTTGACATGCATGTCAACTGCCGCAAAAAAACCGCGGATTTTTCCGCGGCTCATCTGCTGTGGTCTTCCAGCCATTTTTCCTTTGTCAGGATCCTGACGATGTCTGTTTTAAACGCGTGGATCATCGGCATTTCCACATTCTCCATCGTTCTGACATAGACAAAGCCGAGCTTTTCCTGGACTCTGGCCGACTGGCTGTTTTCAATGAAATTGGCGCACCAGACAGCCCGCATTCCCAGATCCTCAAAGGCATGCCGGAGCAGTTGTTCACCGGCCTCGGGCATGAGTCCTTTTCCCCAGTACGGTTTTGCCAGCCAGTAGCCAAGCTCGCATTCATCCTCACGGTCTGAAAAACGGCCGCCCTTCAGCATCAGCTCGATACTGCCGATGGGGATATTCTTTTCCCTGTCAATCACCGCGTAGCATTCTTTCCCATTGAGAACATTGGCACTGATCCAGGCGCTTTCCGCCTCATCCTTATGGGGCATCCAGCCGGCCCTGGGACCGACGTCCGGGTCTTTCGCCCATTCAAACAGGACCGCGGCGTCTTCCGGCTGCCAGGGTCTCATGATCGTTCTTTCTGTTTCCAGTGCCATATGCTGTCCTCCCGTAATTGTATGCATTATACCCCATCCGGTAAGGGCCGGTATGAAACGGCAGTAT
>JAUNJW010000158.1 GCA_030533035.1 Erysipelotrichaceae bacterium | reverse complement strand
CCGAGCGCCTTGGCTGCCAGCTGGGCTTCGAATCTCTGCTTCTGGTCGATCGGATCATTCAGCTCAGTGAAGGCGTTGTCAAATTCACAGCCGCAGATCTCAAGCTCGAATCTCTGTGTGAAGCGGGGATCCCTGGGATCCTTTTTTGCAAGAGGGGAGATCTCAATCGGATGACCGTAAACAAATGTCGGCTGGATGATCTTGTCTTCGCAGAACTGGTCAAAGAAGAGGGAAATGATGTGGCCGACTGTATGCTGGTGAGGAGCTACCTCAACACCATGCTGGCGGGCGAGTTCAAGGGCTTCATCAACGCTCATTTCACCATGGAAATCAACGCCGGTGACTTCCTGGACGGCGTCGACCATATTCCATCTCTTGTACGGAGCTTTCAGGGATACGGTATGACCCATGAATTCGAAATCGGTTTTGCCGAAAACGGAGGTTGCGACATATTCGAAGAGCTCTTCATTCAGCTTCATCATGCCTTCGAGATCTGTATAGGCGACATAGGCTTCCATGGAGGTGAACTCCGGATTGTGCTTGAGGTCCATGCCTTCGTTTCTGAAGATTCTGCCGATTTCGTAAACGCCTTCCAGGCCGCCGACGATCAGTCTCTTAAGAGCCAGCTCGGTGGCGATTCTCAGATAGAAATCCTTGTCCAGTGTGTTGTGGTGGGTCACAAACGGACGGGCGCTGGCGCCGCCGAGAATCGGCTGCAGGATCGGGGTTTCAACTTCGATGTAGCCTTTTGAATCCATCCAGCTCTGGATGGCGCGGATAATGCGCGGTCTCAGGATGGCGATTTCCCTGGACTTGTCGTTCATGATGAGATCCAGGTATCTTCTTCTGTAGCGTTCTTCCTTGTCCGTCAGGCCATGGAATTTTTCGGGAAGGGGACGCAGTGCCTTTGTCAGATGTGTGTATTCATGAACCTCAACGGATAACTCACCGGTCTGGGTCTTGATGACTTTTCCCTTGACGCCGATGATGTCACCCAGGTCGCTGGTCTTGAAAAGGTCATAGATTTCATCGCCGACAATTCTCTGGTTGATGACAATCTGGATTCTTCCGTCTCTGTCAAGCAGATGGACAAAGCCGAGCTTGCCCATTCTTCTTTTGGACATGATGCGGCCGGCGATGGCGACTTCAGCGTTTTCATCATTGAGCTCTTCCGCAGTCTTGCCGCCGTATAACGCAAACAGCTGTGAAGACATATGTGTTCTTTCAAACGCCTGTCCGAAAGGGTCGATTCCTTTTTCACGCAGGTCATTCATCTTGGCGACACGGGCTGCCTGCTGGTCGTTCATGAGGGCATCATCAACAGCGTCCTTTACCTGTTTGACGACCTTGTTTTTCTTTGCCTGGGCTTCCTGTCTCTTTGCGGCGAGCTCGGGATGAGCCGCTTCAAATGCTTTTCTGCGTTCTTCCTTGAGACGCTGCTTTTCTTCCTTGGTAAGTTCTGTCATGTCATTTTCTCCTTCAAATATAAAAGCTCTCCTCCATAGGGACGAGAGCTTGTTCGTGGTACCACCCTAATTCACAGCACAGGTATGTGCTGCCTCATTGTTCCGCTAACGCCGGTAAAGCGGCTTCTGCTCGGGAGTCCTTGTCGAAATACGTTGTCCCGGCTCTGCTCTCAGCCTCCAGAGCTCTCTGTGCGGTTTCCGGTATTTCCATTCTCCGTCTTCGCTTTTGCGGCTTTATTCTATCATTATTTTCCCTGCGGTCAACATAATAAAAGCCGCAGCCTTTTTTCAGGCCGCGGCATATGATTCATTCTTTTTCCGTCTGATCAGTCATCGAAATGCTGGGGAAGTCTGTTCGGATCTTTCTTCAGCAGGTTGTTGACAAGGATACCGAGGATCAGTGAGCAGGCAACGGAAGTGATTGTGATCTTGCCGAATGTCAGTGAGAGACCGCCGATACCGGAGATCAGGATTGTGGAGACAACATAGAGGTTCTTGTTGACGTCCAGATCCAGACGCTGGATCATCTTCAGACCGGATACCGCGATGAATCCATACAGAGCCATGCATACACCGCCCATGACACAGGACGGGATGGAGGAGATGAATGCGATAAACGGTGAGAGGAAGGAGATGACGATGCACTCAAGAGCGGCACAGATGATTGTGGCGACAGATGCGTTTCTTGTGATGGCGACGCAGGCGACGGATTCACCGTATGTTGTGTTCGGACAGCCGCCGAAGAATGCGCCGATCATGGAACCGACACCGTCACCGAGCAGTGTCTTGTCAAGACCCGGATCTTCCAGAAGATCTCTGCCGATGATGGAGGAAATGTTCTTGTGGTCAGCGATGTGCTCCGCAAAGACGACCAGGGCAACCGGAATGTAGGCTGCTGCGATGGTGCCGATGTAGCCGCCGTCGATTTCGGAAAGACCGGCGACACCCTTGAGGAATGTGAACTCAGGCAGGGCGAAGAATGTTTTCAGTGAAACACCGCCTTCTGTCAGAGCCGCGAAGGAAGCGAAGCTGACAATCTGCATTGCCGCATTGCCTGTGGCGTTTCCGATCAGTGTGAGTACCAGGGCGACAGCGTAGCCGGCCAGGATACCGATAATGAAGGGAATGAGCTTGAATGACTTTTTGCCGTATGTGCTGACGAGCATTGTTGTAAACAGCGCAACCAGACCGCACAGGACTGCCCACTGGGTAGCCTCGCCGGTGGCGGAGCTTGTTCTCAGGTCGCCGACTGCGTTGCCGGCCAGGGAAAGACCGATGATGGCGACTGTCGGGCCGATGACAACCGGCGGCATGAGCTTGTTGACCCATTCAACGCCGACTCTGTTGATCACGAGCGCGAATACGACATATACAAGACCGGCGAAAGCGGCACCGATAATCAGACCGGCAAATCCGGCGTTGGCGGAAACCGCGCCGGCAAAGGCTGCCGACATGGAACCGATGAACGCGAATGAGGATCCCAGGAATACCGGGCTCTTGCGCCGTGTGAATGCTGTGTAAACGAGTGTACCGACACCGGCGCCGAACAGAGCTGCTGCCGTGCTCATGCCGTTGCCGATAATCATGGGTACTGCGATGGTCGCTGCCATGATGGCGAGGACCTGCTGGAATGCAAATACTATAAGCTGTTTTAACTGCGGTTTGTCTTCAACGTCAAAGACGAGTCTCATAAGTGGATACCCCCTTTAACGCAAAATAATATCTGTCAACCTCAGCTTTGTCCAGCAGAAATCAAATGACAGCGCTTACATTTCCGCACTTTTCAGCCGGACTCAAAAAGCGGAATCAAATGACTCCGCTTACTGTGCGTAAAGGGCATTCAGATAGGCCACCAGCTGCTGGGCAGCGCCGTACAGAGTGTAGCTGATATCCGAGTTGTTGGAGGAGATGCAGAAGGAGGCGTCCTTCGTGAATCCCATGATATAGGTGTGCACGCGGCCGTCCGGACACTCGGCGCTGCCGGTCTTGGCATATACCATTCCGTAGTTCGCCTCATCGAGGCCGTAACCGACAGCGGTGCTGTGCATGATCGTCTTCAGCTTTTCGTCAACCGAATGAGTTATGCAGTTGGAAAGCTTGTGGCGGATGTTGGTGTACAGGGGAATTCTGCCCATCTTCACCGACTCGATGATATACGGCTGCATCATCACGCCGTCGTTGGCGATTGCCTGGCCGATCAGGGCCAGGTGCAGGGGAGTGATCTCCGTGTTGCCCTGGCCGAAGGCCACCTGGGCGATATCAGCCGGGGTGCCGGCCCCGAAGTCAAGGACGGAGGATACCTTTCCCAGAAAGGGGATCTCAATGTCCGTGCCGATCAGGAATTTCTCCGCCATTGCCTTGATCCTGTCTTTGCCGACCAGGTTGCCGAGGTTGGCGAAGTAGCAGTTGACCGAATTGTTCAGGGCTGTCTCAAGGCCGATGTCGCCATAGACATAATCGTTGTAGTTCCTGATTTCAAAGGCGTCGCCTTCGGCAACGTAGGTGCCGGTGTCGGTGTAATTGAAGAAGCTGTCGTCCAGTCCTTCCTCCTCCGCTTTCAGCAGGGCGGCCGCCGAAGTGATGACCTTGAATGTGGATCCGGGCGGATCGTTTTCATAGGTGCCGCGGCGGAACTGGGATCCCGGAACATCGGACATCAGGAATGTCGAGATGTCGTTGACGTCATAATCGGTCGTACTCTGGGAAGCCAGGCACATGATGGCGCCGCTGTCATTGTCAATGACGGTGACGCTGCCCTCATTGCCGGCAAGGATGGAACTGAAGGCGAAGTTCTGCAGACCGTTGTCCGTGGTCATGCGGACAGTCGCGCCTTTGTCATGTTCATCGAGGGTGAACATTGTGTAGTTGTACAGATTGCCGCGCAGGCCGAACCGGTTTTCGCTCTGTGAGGATACCGTATAGTAGCCAAGCAGCCAGGCGTATGAATAGTTGAGGGGATAGGCCGCCTGGGCTTCCTGGCCCGGCGTTTCGCCGCCCATGATCAGGGAACCGTTGCGGTCAAGATAGCTGCCTTCCACCATATAGCCTTCGATCGCCTGCATCGTGACCGAGTTCTTCGTGGCTCTGTGGCTGGGGGAGAGCAGCGGCATGATCAGATATTTGCCGGCAAACACCGCGCATAACAGCAGGCAGCCGGCAGCCCCGGCCGCTTCCACCATGCGGATTCTGCGCTTTGCGATATGGTCAGGATTCATCTTCGTCATATGAATCACCTCCCTCATAACGGCTGCCGCCGTATTCACTCATATGCAGCAGAAGCCCGCAGAAGCAGAATACAATCGCCTGGTATGTGCCGCCCCGGCTCAGGAAGGGGATCGGCAGGCCGGCAAGAGGAATGATATTGCAGGAGCCAAGGATGACCAGCGCCGCCTGGCCGGTCAGAAGCACCGTAATGCAGTAGGCAGCCACCGCGTCCGCTTTTGAATATTTCAGCAGCTTCAGCGACAGCTCCGAGCCGCACATCATAATCACCGTAAAGAACAGCAGGGTCAGGAATCCCATTAACATGCCGAAGCTGTTGACCAGGGCGATGAACGCCATATCGCTTTCCACGACCGGGATCGCGTTGAAGTTGACCCGGTTGCCGAACAGGCCGGCAATCCACAGCGCCTTCTTTCCCTGCAGCAGCTGATACCCGGCGCCGTAGGGGTCGCTGTAAATATTGGCAGTGACCGAGAAGCGCTGG
>JAUNJW010000157.1 GCA_030533035.1 Erysipelotrichaceae bacterium | reverse complement strand
GAAGCCGGTATCTTCGCCGAGATAGGCAAGTCTCAGCCTGACGAGTTCCGGGATATCATTTTTTTCTGCTTTGACAATCATTACACTTAACCTTCCTTCAGGAAATCATAAATCCTCTGGTTGAAATCCTTCGCTTCCTCATAGGCGCCGTGCCCCAGTCCTTCATACATATAAATCTGTGACTGCGGAATCAGCTTGTGCATTTCAAATGACGCCTTCGCGCCGACGATCCTATCCTCGCTGCCGCCGATGATGAGCACCGGGCAGCTGATTTCCGGCAGCCTTTCCGTCATGTCAAATTTCAGGATCGCCCGGGCGTTGGCCTCAAAGCGGTCATAGTTTTCCGGTTTTCCGACCTTGCCGAGCAGCGGATAGGTTTTCCGGTATGTCTTCAGTTTCTTTTCCGAATAGGTGTTTTCCGCGGTGTCAATCATCAGCGCCCGGTGGTAATTCTTCGCTGTCATCGTCAGCCAGCGGTTTATGCATGTCTGCACAGTTTCATTGGCAGACGGCGCAGTCACCGCCAGAACCAGATGCGAGACAAGCTTTGGGTATCTTACGGCGAGGGCCATCGCGATCATGCCGCCCTGGGAAACACCGAGAACATCACACGTACTGATGTTGAGATTCCTCAGCGCTTCCGCCTGGTCGTCCGCCATATCTTCAATGGTATAGTCCTTCGGCAGATCATTGCGGCGGCTGAACATATAGACGGTATAGTCTTTGAAAAACAGCCGGTAAGGCTCCGCCAGCAGAAGCGCCTTGCCTTTGACTGTTGCCAGGCCGTCGGAGAGGCCCGGCAGCAGGATCAGGTTTTTTTCACCGCTGCCGAAAGAGACATAGTACATGTCTGAATTCTTCACGTTCACGCAGCCGTTCACCGCATTCCACAGCATATGCATTCCTTTCCCCGGTCAGCCTTTGAAACGGTAATGGCCAACCATGTCTGTCCTGCTTTCCAGAACATCTTCTTCGTAATATCTCTGAAACGGATTGGCATGATGAATCAGATAGGGAATCCCCTTCGCGTTTCTTCTGTCTGAAACCATGCCGATGTGGTTTCTGAATATGACAATGTCCCCGCCCTGCCACTCATTGATCTGACTCAGGTCATCCGTGAGTTTTTCGGCGTTGTTCTCGAAAAACACGAGCAGGTTCCTGACCCTTCTGAAATCAATGTTGGCGTCGGGTATTTCATCCGCGTAATTCTCCGGATTGGCATGCCGGTCTTCATCGACCAGCTGCCGCAGGTCATAGCCTGCCCCCAGCAGGCCCCAGGCGATCACGTCTGTGCAGACGCCGTATCCGTCATCCGGCCAGCCGCCGCTGTAATAGACACTTTTGTATTTCGGACGGGTATGGAGATACTCCAAGGCGCTTTGCAGGATGTCGCTCTGATCATCGATGCCGTCGCCGTCCTCATCGTGGTCTGAGATATAAACTTCTACTTCTCCGTCATAGCGGTCCGGCTTTCTTTTGTCGCTGGTATTCTGATAAAAGAAGCGGAAACCGGCCGCTGTGATACACAGCGCCGCCAGGATCATAAACAGAAGGACACGGTATATTCTTTTCATGGCTGTCTTGTATGCTTTCTGACAAATTCAATGGCCAGCCGCGCGACTCTTTTTTCATCGTCATTGTAAAAGCCGTGGCCGGCGCCGGGAATCTTGACAAGCGAGGCGTTTTCAAAAATCCCCAGCGCTTTTTCGGAATAAGAGAGAGGCACAAGTTCATCGGCGGTGCCGTGGATGATCATGACCGGTCCGGGATAGTCCATATGGTCATAGATATCAAAGGATAAAGCGTCCTTCGCATAACGACATCCTGTTTCCATCCCGAGAACGGTGAGTATTTCCGGAATGTTTTCCATGTCAGGAACGATTCTTTTTACATAGTCATAAATCACATAGGCCGGATACAGCGGGATCAGGCCGCGGATCTGTCCGGGTCTTCTGTGCGCCGCCTCCGTAATGACAAAGCCGCCCTGGGAGCCGCCCATCAGGAAGAGATTGTTTTCATCCGTTTCTTCAAGTTCACGGATGGCGTCCATGACTGTCAGAAGATCCTCCGTTTCACTCAGCACGGACATTTCAAACATCGTGCCCTCACTCTTCACTGCCGGTCCGCCGCCGATGAAATCAAAACAATACGCGGCGATCCCCTCTTTTTCCATGCATTCAGCGTAGTATTCATGATCTTCCAGGGAAGCCCCGTAGCCATGGCAGATGATCACACAGGGAAAAGGCCCCTTTCCTTCGGGAAGATGCAGATGTCCGTAGATTTTCATGCCGTCCTTTTCGAAACAGAGTTCCCGCATGATGACAGCTCCTTCCATGTTGTTTCCATTATACAGTCTCACCGGGAGAAAAGAAAAACCATACACGTATGTATGGCTCATTCACGCGCTGCGGTTTCAGTGCTGCGCTTCTTCAATGATTTCTTTCAGTTCCTTTCCAAACTGTTCCGGATGATACGTGAAGGATTCCGCGTGATCCTGGCCCAGGTGCTGTATGAATCTGACGGCCGGAAAGGTTTTCTTCACGAATCTGAGATCTTTTTTCCTGGCTTTTTTCTCCTTTTCGCCATACCAGTAAACGACAGGATAGTCCGGCTGATGGATCTTTTCCGGCATGGAATAGTTATTGCAGGAATAGAAACCGTTCCAGGCGGTCTTTGCGCTCATGTGTTTCAGCACATCGGACACATAGGACAGATCTTCTTCATTCATCCGCCCAGTGTCCATCACGGACCCCAGCATCTTCGGGCTGAGCATCTTTGCGGCTTCAATCATCGCAAAGTCCCTGGCAGCGATGGCATAAGTCAGAGGCTTCGGAAGTTCATAGGGCGTGATGCCGGCGTCGATCACGGCACAGGCAGGCTGAATGATTCCTTCGGCAATCATCCGGATGACAATAGAGCCGCCCATGGAGCAGCCGAAAAGACATGTGACCTTTTCATGGCCGTTTTCCTTCAGCCACTGTGTCATCCGGCTGACAATGGTTTCCACGTCTGTATAATCACTGTCCGGCTTGTCCGGATCATGACCGGGCAGGGCCGGAATGATCAGATGATATTCCTTCGATAATTCCGGGATGACCCGCTCAAAGATATCCCATCGCACTGCCAGCGGATGGAAGAGGACAATGGTTTTCTCATTTTCTTTTCCGAACTCGTGAACCGTAAGAGGCTGCGGCTCTTCTTTTTTCAGATATACGTGAAAGTCGCAGCATTCACCGCCGGTGCCGATTGTCTGTGATCTTTCAAAGACCACATGATCAAGATTGCCGTAGACATATTCATCCGCCCGGCAGGAAAACTGACAGAGTTCGGGACAGCCGTATTCACTGAACCACTTATGGTACGGACATACCAGCATGTCAAAACGGATGTCGTTTTTTCCATTGTCATACTGCTTCGACCTGAAGCCGGCTCTGTCGCCGAAGACCAGGTCTTTGATCACCGCAAATGCGTTGATGAACAGAAGCGATGCTCTTCTGGACTTCAGTGTTTCCTTCAGCTTCAGGCCGATGCCCTCCGCCTTGTTAAGACTTGAGGTTCCCAGTGCTTCCAGGGCCTCTTCCTTTGGGATCACCTGCTGCAATGCCTGATACAGGGCGATGTACGGGAAGATCTTCTTCTCCGTATGGAAGCGTTCCATGGCGGAAAGATCCCTGTGCTTTTCCTTCATCCCGGCAAGGATCTCCTCTGCCCTTTCCAGGACTGTATCCATCCGGTCTGAAGAGATTTTCCCGTGAAGAACTTTTCTGAGTTCTGCGGTATTTGACTGATTAAAGTATGGTTTCATAGGTCTCACCTTCTTCAGTTATTCTACACTAACTCGGTGCTGCGGTGTGAAAAAAAGAAAATCCCGTGAGATCTTCTTTCTAGCGTATTCTGGTCAGTCTTTTTGTCACGGTGTCGACAATCAGATAATCGCAGGTGCCGATATTCGTGCCGTCGCTGTAGGTGGAAAAGACGTCGGTTGAGACAAGATTGCCATGGCAGTAAATCTGTTTCACCGGTGTATGGCCGACCACCTGCATGAATTCATCAATCCTGTAAAGCGGGATTTTCCCGGACTGCGGTCTGAGCCACAAAGGAGAATCATCATTCCAGAGTTCATAGACGGTCATATGATTAATGTCGTCGATGATCTCATCCATGGTTTTGTTTTCTGCATCATCGACATAGGCTTTTACAAAGCGTTCCGAAAGACCGCCGTGCATGAAGAGGACGTCGTCAATGCGGTGGATGAAGGTCAGCTGGCCGGGCCGTTTCATGGCCATTTCAAGTTCCAGCAGCTTTTCCCTGACCAGGTCAGCGGCGTCCGGCGAATAGCCGGATTCGCGCTGGTTCCAGTCGTAGCAGATATCATGGTTGCCCCAGCACCATAAGGTATCCGGGTATTCGTTCGCGAAAGCGATGGCAGCGTCATATGTCTCTTCATAAAGCGCAAGGCTGGTCTGGCTGTTCCAGTCATCGGCGAGATCCATCAGACAGACACTCATTTCAGCCTGATGACTGTTCAGGATTTCCCCTGCCCTTCTGAACATATCCGGTTTCAGATGGACGTCAGGTATGACAAGTACTTTCATTCATCACGCTCCTCTCTAAGTGGGAAGTGCCTTTAACGCTACTCCTTTTCACACAGAGATGACAGTGACTGCGGTCATCTTTCACAATTCTTTCAGAATTGCGGAATGATCATTTTTCAGTTCACTGAAAAAAAACTGCCTGCTTTTGTGCAGACAGTTCAGTGTGCTTATTCAGCGAGTTTTTCCCTGAATCCGAAGAGATCCAGCGGATCCTTTCCGGCATGGATCTCTTCAAGAAGATGCTGTTCCTTGTCATATTTGGCAAGGGCCTTTTTCATTACCTCGTCCTCTTCCTCAAAGGGAATCACGACGATGCCGTCGTTATCGGCGAAGATCAGATCCCCGGGCCTTACAGTCACGCCGCCCGCAGTGACGGGCACATTGACCTTTCCTTTGTGCAGCTTTGTGGTCGGGGCCGGACAGTATGCCCTGGCATAGACCGGATAGTCAAGCGCCAGAATGTCCTGTGAGTCGCGGCAGGAACCGTCGATGATGACGCCGGCAATGCCTTTTTCTTTTGCGGCGCTGGCCATCATGTCACCGAAGTGGCCGCCTTTTGTGTATCCTTTGCAGTCATAGACAAGCA